>JAUIKP010000543.1 GCA_030430725.1 Nitrospiria bacterium | reverse complement strand
CATCAGTCCGGAGCTTCATTTGGGGGGGATCTTTCAAAACAAAAGGAAATTTATTACGCTAATCAATATTATTTTTTCCGAAAACATTTTGGTCGTCCGGTCGCATGGGCTTTGTGGGTTTTGCAAGGTATCTATTCTCGATTAGGGATGTACCGTCGCCTTGGAACCGACCGAATTGGTCGTGGTCTGGTGTAGTGTCTACTCTAAGAGTCACAGCCTTTTTTGCTTAGGAAATTGACCACGTAATGCGGGTTCTCCAAATTGTTGCCGATGGTAAACCAGGTGGAGGAACAACGCATGTTTTACAGATTCTCAAAGGCTTACGGCATACCGTCTCTTTTCACCTTATTACCGAAGAACAATCTTATTTAATGAAGGAAGCCGGTGCTCTTGGAATTCCCTGTCAGGGGCTTCATTTTTTCAAGAGCCGGTTCAATATTGCCCTCCCTTTCCAACTTCGAGCATTGGTTGCGGCCCTTCAACCCGACCTGGTTCATGTCCATGGAGGGCGGGCAGGGTTTTTCTTTACGGTATCTCTATTGAAGACCCCAATGGTTTATACCGTCCATGGATTTCATTTTATCGAAAAGTCACCGAGAATCCGCCGGATGGCGTTAATGGCGGAACGTTGGAATCTGCGACGTGCATGTCATGCAGTTTTTGTGTCGAAATATGATGTGGTTCTTGCAGAAAAATTTCAATTACTATCAGGAAGTGCCAAAAGGTCAGTCATCTATCCCGGTCTTTCTTTGAAAAATCTTCCACCGCCTTTGCCTCAGACCCTCCTGCATATTGGATTTATCGGACGATTGGAACAACAGAAGGATCCTCATCTTTTTTTGGAGATGATGGAGTTCTTGCCTGAGTACTCGGCCACGATTGTTGGTGATGGGGCTTTGGCTCCGATGATCAAACAGGAAATAGCCAGGCGGGGGCTAGGTGGACGGGTTCACATGGTGGGGGAATTGTCTCATGGAGAGGCTCTGGAAATTCTCGCTACTTTCAGTGTTGTCGTTTTAACCTCCAGGTGGGAAGGCCTGCCGATTTTGGTCTTGGAAGCTATGGGTATGGGAGTTCCGGTTGTGAGCATGAATGTGAGTGGATTGGAAGAAATCATTCATGACGAGGTAAGCGGAATGTTGGTAGAGAAAAGAAGAGGAGAAGACCTTGCCGGAAAGGTCAAAATAATCACAAACAATGAGGATCTCAGGATCTCCCTCATCAAGAAGGCACGGGAGACTATACAGGAAAAATTCTCCATCGAAACTATGATGGATTCGATTCTGGAAATATATCAGAATATATCTGCCTCACATGCAGGTCATTGAGGGCCCAAGTGAAAGTTGCACTGGTTCATGATTGGCTGACCGGTATGCGAGGGGGGGAGCGTTGTCTTGAGGCGTTGTGTGAATTGTTCCCTGATGCACCAATTTATACGCTGTTCCATGTGAAGGGTAGTGTGTCGGAGGCGATTGAGCGGAATTATATCGTTCCTAGCTTTCTTAATCGAGTCCCATTTGCAAAGAGTCGATATCGGTATTTGCTCCCTTTTTTTCCTTCGGCCATCCAGCGATTCGAATTCCATCAGTATGATTTGGTGATCAGTTCGAGCCATTGCGTGGCCAAGGGCATTCGAGTGCCTCGCGAGACCTGTCATATTTCCTACGTTCATACCCCCATGCGGTATATCTGGGATGGATTTGATACCTATTTTGTTAACACGGGGATTTGGAATTTGGGCAGGCTGGGAATGGGTTTTTTTCGAACGCGACTTCAGCAGTGGGATGTGGAATCCAATGCCCATGTGAGTTGTTTTATTGCCAATTCGCATAATGTAGCAGAGCGAATTTCACGCCAGTATGGAAGGCGGGCCTGCGTGGTCTACCCTCCTGTTGATTGGCAGACCTTTCACGTGTCGCATCGCCACGAAGGGTTTTACTTGATGGTCACGGCCTTTGCGCCTTACAAAAAAGTCGACCTGGCTATTG
>JAUIKP010000067.1 GCA_030430725.1 Nitrospiria bacterium | reverse complement strand
TCCTGCCATTTGCTTCGCTTTTATTAACAACACGGTATCTCGAGCCAAATCCGCCACACGAAAATCCATTTCGCCCCATTGCTTAACCCCTAAGACATGCCCGGGCCCACGCATTTTCAAGTCTTCCTCAGCCAGTGCAAAGCCGTCTTCACATTGCGCAAACACCCCAAGGCGTCGCCTCGCTATGGAACGGGAAAACGCTTTCCCCTGTGAACCCTTCCCGATCTCATCGGAAGACATTCGACTAGATCCAAGCTTCAAGGATATTTGCTGTCCATATGGAATAATCTTTCCCAGCCCATGGATCAGCACACAATAGCCTTGATAAAGACCCCGCCCAACCCGTCCACGTAATTGATGTAATTGGGCCAATCCAAACCGTTCTGCATGTTCAATGAGCATGACCGTGGCATTGTGAACATCCAAGCCGACCTCAACAACGGTGGTGGCCACCAACACATCAATTTCTTTCTTTTTAAACTGGGCCATGACCATCTGTTTTTCGCGGGAGGACATTCGGCCATGCAGCAACCCGATACGAAATGGAGCACAGTCTTCCCGAAATTGCTCGGCCGCCTCAATGGCTGCCTGTAAATCAATTTTTTCTGATGGTTCAACAAGCGGATACACCACATAAGCCTGCCGCCCCGCTTCTAATTCTTTTCGCATCAGACGATGCGCGTCTTTCCGTTGACCGGTCGGGAATAACATCGTCTTTACGGGCTTTTTTCCTGGAGGAAATTGATCGATCACTGACACATCCAAATCCCCATAGAACGTCATCGCTAAGGTCCTGGGGATAGGTGTGGCGGTCATCACCAACACATTGGGATGCCATGCCGCTTTCCCACGAAGCTGCGCGCGCTGCAACACGCCGAATTTGTGTTGCTCATCCACGATCACCAACCCAAGCTTGGCAAAATGCACATCCGGCTGTAACAACGCGTGTGTACCCACCACCACCTGCACATGACCTGACTGAATTCCGGCAAGGATCTTCCCGCGTTCGCGTCCGGTTTGCCCGCCTTTCAACAAAAGGCACCGGACACCCAGGGCATCAAAGAGGGGACGCAACGAAAGATAGTGCTGTTCGCTCAACACTTCCGTGGGGGCCATCACGGCCGCTTGATATCCGGACCCGCAAGCCATCACGATGGCATGAAGAGCCACCACAGTCTTCCCGCACCCGACATCTCCTTGCAGCAAGCGGTTCATACTGATTGGCCGTCCCATATCATGGCTAATTTCCTTGATTACCCGCTCTTGCGCCGAAGTGAGCGAAAAGGGCAACACGGTTTTCAGTTGTTCAACCAACGGGTTACCAACATCAAAGGCGATGCCTTCAGTGTCCTGAACCTGCCCTTGGCGCCGCATAGCCAGTGCTAATTGCAGGAGAAACAATTCCTCAAATGCCAGGCGTTGATGCTCTGGCGTCGCATAGGCATTCAAGGCTTCCACCGAACGCTCCTGATTGGGAAAATGTAAGACGGGTAACGCTTCTGGAAGGGTTGGCACCCCGAGTTGCGTTCGCATCGCTAAGGGCAGCATCTCGTGTAACTGATCGGCATAATGGTCAAAAATTGATCGAATAATTCGTCGAATCTGCTTGGAGCTCAACCCATTCGTCTCATGATAGACGGGAACAATCCGCCCCCCACACATGTCGGGCCATTCGTCCTCATCTAACAATTCAAACTCCGGCCCGCGCATGGTCATGGGTGGGGTTCCAGAAGAATTGGACAAGACCGGACCGGTCAATAACAGAGATACACCCGGCACAAAGGTTTTCTCCAAATAGGGCTGGTTGAAAAACACACATTCGATAAGACCCGTCTCATCCCTCACCATAACCGTGACCACGACCAGACGTCTTCGATAGGTGGTTTTCACCCACACTTTCTGCACTCTGCCTTTAATGGTGGCCTTCATGCCCGGGAGAAGGTTCCCGATGGGCAACACTTCCAATCGGTTTTCGTAGCGCCAGGGTAAAAACCAGAAAGCATCTTCTATGGTCTGCAACCCCAACTTTTCCAGCAGGCGGGCTCTCCGAGGTCCCACCCCTTTGGCAAACTGAATGGGAATCTCAGAAAGCGAGGAATGACTCGGCATAATCGTTAAACCAAAAAGCTTATGAAATCAGAACCTCTCACCTGACAAAGAAGGACTAAATACATCTAATCCCACTGGGCGCAAATGGCTTAGAGACCATATGATGGGAGAGGGCAATGACGCTGTGATGACATCAACCCGAAGGCTCTGACGAACCATGTCCTCATTGAAGGAAAACTACTTCGCCCCTCGCAAAGGTTCCAGGAGTTTGGAACGATACCCCTTCGCCAGATGGGTCGGAGCGGTTTCTTTCGGGGTAAATTTATCAATAATATCATCGAACCGTTGGGCACATCCCTTCACATCATTCGGGTCCACTCGGCAGGAGACACAGGCCGCATAACTCAATGCATAAATGCGATTGACATCTCCGGCGTCCGGATAATTTCTTTCGAGGGCGCCCTGTACATCGGCATCCAGCTTGCCCCCAGCCAGGCTGGACATGAGTCCTGATATTTCCGCACCGAATTTCTTGACCTTATGTTGATCTTCTGTCGACAAGTCTTCCGGAAGTGGACAGGTATGAGGTTGGATGACCACCGTGTCGACACGGGACTGCTGCTGACACCCAAGGGTTAAGGTCAGCATGCTCACCACCGCCAGACCCATCATTAATGGAAAACGCCAATCCCTTGCAGGAAATTTCAGATTCATCATGAATCCTCCTTTGTCGAAATAGGTGAGTAGCACACGTTCAAAAAGTCGCATTATGATCTGAGGCACTTTAGATGGCAAACCCGACAGAGCCGAAGGAAGGATTCACACTCAATCGAAGCGAACGACTCCCGCAAAAAGCGGATAAAAAAATGAAGGCATTCTGCATTTCTAATAGAAATAGAAGCCCGTGAACCAGCTAGAGCTTCTAAACAACCTACAGACCTCTTACCCTGTTTTATTAAAAAGGCGACGGATAGAGCGACTCCGGTAGACATAGGTTCCTAAGCCAAAGAGTCCAGGGAACATCAACCACGACATATCAGGTTCAGAAATTGGCTGCGGACCTGATCCTGGCAACGAACCCGCAGGTATCGCTGTCCAACGCGCTTTGGTACCGAGCGCTGATGCCCGTAGAGGTGGAACAAGGTCAGGATTCTTCAGAAACAGGAGCGGCCTATTCCCTTCTGTTGGGCCTATTCTTAGTTCCGTAAGGATTATTTTTTTTGCGCCTATCGTGTAGATCGTACCGGAGCCAAGGCTGAAATTTAAATTAGAATCCGATGTGGGGTCGATGAGATCGAACTGACAGCCCGATGGACATGGAGCAGGCGTGATATCAATTCCCGGCATGGTTTGACTCCGACCAATGTTCCAGGAAAAATTCAAAAGACTGTTGGTGAAATCCCGGATAGGGGATGTGTCCTTGTCTGGATCCGCAAAGAACGTGAGGGTCGTAGTCACCATACCGAGATCCCCGCCAAAATTGAATTCTCTAAAAATAGGTGTATTCAGTGAGATCTGCCCCAGCCGTGCCTTCAGTCAAAATTAGGGACACGAGAATGACGAACCCAAGTGTCAGATTACGCAAAGCAAGTGTGATCGCGCTTTTCTTTGGATAGTGGATGGTTGTTGAGTGCAAGATCATGGGATGGCTCTCCGGATTACGTGTGGATCATGATCAGTAAGACTCGATGAGCTATCAACCGGGAACTCTCCCTAGGCGTGTTAATTGGGGCATTCCAATTTTGATTCACCGGGTTCAATGATCGTCACCACATGCAATACATCGAAATCATCATAGTATTCCGTGATGACCGAACAGGTGTTATGCACCGTCTTGAAACAATTTTTTACAGACTCCACCTTGGCGGTTAAATCATGCTTTTCAGATCCGAACGCCGCGACTTCGGTGATCACGTCGATATGGCTAAAGCACGCATCGTGACTATCCGGCAGGGTTTGCCCTTTTGGCAGAGTGATCAATAGATGAAAATCCTTGGTATCTCTTCCGAAAGCAGGCACCCCTGTTTGTGAGTAAAAACTTTCGGCTCTGCCCCAGGCTGAATTTCCTGGTCATTCACATATATGCCCTTTCCATCCCACAGCGTCGCATACACTGGAGTTGAGGTTTTATTGTGCACATAAAATAAGACTTCGTCATCGCCCATTGCTAACGAGGGGGAGGCCAGGAGCAACAACAGGGATACCGGTATGGCGAAACAATTCATGAACATCCCTCCTCATCAAAGATCGGATGAATAAACCAACACAGGATAATTTGAAATGGGAAGAGAATCAAACGGCTGTGAATACCTCCTCTTCCCTTTTGCATGTATGTTACATGTGCGAGGGCAGCGTGCTCAGAAAATTTCCAGAATAAAGAGGATTGCAGGAAATAGGTTGCACATCTTTTGTATCACGATTAACCTGAAGTAATTTTTACAACAGACATGGAACCTGCAGACTTCCCAGACTGGAGGTGCATAAAGTCCGGAGCAATCATCCGCGATCGCTCATCAGCAGAATGGTACCGGGCTTTTGTTTTTTGAGCACTCGATTGGCCTCACCCAACAACCCTGCCAAAAAACACAAGGAGGTGTCCTGATGATCCCATCACAAACAACGCGAATCCGGCATTTGCCCGGCAAAGCCATCGTTACAAGCGTTGTGGCCTTGATGATGGTAGCAGTGACGTATGAGGGTCAGGTAGGCCGAAACCTTGGGACCGAAGGAGGGAAGAACGACCTTACCTTGGGAACGGTCTACGCCCAAGAAGGTGAGGGGCCCGATATTGGTGCCGGATTGGATATTGTAGGCGGGCTGTCGAGCTTTCTGTATTACGCGTTTGATAAGTCCTATATTGATAAATTTTATGGCGGAAATGTGGGAGGGTTCATCCTGAACTTTTTGCTCAGCGGAGGGGACACGGAAGGCGTCGAGCTGGATTATATTATCAATCAATTATCGATGATTAATCAGAAGCTCAACCACGTTATATCGCTTGAACTGCAAATTGAAAATGAATTACGCGCCTTGGCCCGGGAAGTCAACATTGATACCACGAAAGGGGAAATCAATACAGTAGTTACCGCGATGACCACAGCCATATGCAACATCGAACAATATATGGGAGGACCCTGTTTTCCCCAGGAAGACAACTTTTTACTAAAATACGCTTCCTTGACCCCAAAGAAAATTACCCCGGAAGACGTAAACACCATTGTGACCACATGTAAATCAATCTTAGAACCTGACGCATTAGATACATGGCTGACAATCATTCATGCCCAGATGATGGGTCCAGGACAAAACTCGGGCTTCATTAATCTTGCAGCCATCGAAGTCCAGGAAAAGGTGATAGCCGGGCAATCTGCTTACCAGGAATACCAAGTTTTGGAAGGATATTTTCTAAAGTATATTCTCATTCAATCAAGGGGAATTAATCTCTATATGAATTGCGCCCGAGCGCTACCAGTTTCCTTTAACGACCCCACCATCAAATCTCAGTATCTCACCTATTTGGGAAACATTGTCGGCCAGTTCGAAGCATTCAGAAATGCCGTCGAAGAAACGGTGGTGCTCGCTTCCAACCAAACCATTGTAAGAGAGGCCTTTAACCCATCATCGGGGAGCACAACATGGATGGATATTCCACAGGGTAGCAACAATATTTTACCCCGCGTCGACTTTGTGATAGATCAGGCCCTGGGTGGAACTAACTTCGAAGCAATGAACGCAGAAATGGAAAATAATTCAGCAGCCTTTCTTAATAACCCCCGTGGGGCCTTAACCGCCAGAGTCTTATCCGCAGGCGGTCAAAATCTGACTGGGTACGAGTTAAACTTCACTTATGCGGGCCCAATTGATAACGCACCTTCCATCCCGGGATGCCCAAACGACAAAGGCTTACAAAGGACCAAAGTGTGGACGCTTGCGAATGCAGGGACCGAACGGTTCATTATAACATCCCTGGCCGGATACCAAGGGAAGCCAACGCCATGGACAGAGAATCCGGCCATGCCCAATACCTATTTGGGTAGCTCCAGTTATCAACTCGCCGTCTCTACCATTAGCCTGGATCCAGGAGAAGTGGGATCAGTAGGACTGTGCGCCAGCGGCCGTGGCGCGAAAGAGAAAGATGGCTCGCTATATTTGGCCTACCATTTGCTGCCTCCCGGAACACAAACCCCAGGACCCACGGAAACGATTGGATGGGCTGGGACAGGAACCGTTGGGACGTCAGAATATACACCAGACCGATTTACGGTCGATGAAAAAACCCACACCATCACGATAAAGGGAAATCCTTATAATAGTGCCGGCACGGGTACGGCTTCTGCATTTTCTGGGACGCCCTATCTTCAATGGACTGGCTCAACCATAACAGGGAACGACAACACCTTTAACTTGATACGATATGACTTTCCAAATGTGCCTCTGGGCGGCTATGAAGTAACCGGCCCCTCGGGTGGCTCCTTGCTTCCAGAGAACGGGGAAGGAGTCTACCTGTACGATCGGCAATTCAGCCTCATTTCCTCTTCCTCCGGAGAAAAGGGAATGGTCTTGGCCACCAGTCAATCCCTGAGATCATGGGAAATCTTTACTCTGGAGATTCATCAAACTTCCCAGAAGCAGCCTGATAGCCTCATCGGCACATTACAAGCGGCGAATAAGAAATACTTGGAGTGGGATACACAACAAAACAGGCTGGTTGCCAATTCTGACACGGGCCAAAACATCTCATTCATCGACGCGATCAACACCGCTAAAGCGTCAGGCATCATCACGTGGAGATATCTCCAAATCGGCGACGCCTATGTCCAGGTAAACACAACATCTCAACAGATCGCCTTGGTCGAGGACAAACAACAGGCCACCAAATTCAAGATGACCTTTATTGACAAAGGCAAAGCTCCATTGGAAGAAGGGAAATCTTACAAGGTGAGCCTGGCTTATGGGGTCGTCGACGATGATTCGCCGGTCAAATGTCCCTCGTTGGTGCCTTTTCAGAACAACGAGCCGCAATCGTGTTTTCAATATTATCTGTTTGCCAATATTGGCTATCCCTATGGTTATTTCACCTATTCGCCCGTGGAGGTATCTGGGGCATTTGGAAAAAGCCTAGGGCAAGAAGCAGGAGGGAGTCCCTTCGATAGCTGGACATTTACAGAAACGAGCAATGTTGTAGAAGGATGCCCTGAAAATGGTGGTAAAGCTTCGAGCGGTGCCTATAGGGACAAACCCGGTGTATGGGGTAAAATCACCTCCAAAAGCCATTTTGGGGAATCGTGTGTTTCAGCGGGAGTGATGGCCGCTAATGTATCCACCATAAAGATGGACCCAAAGACAAAGGAATGCGAGTATCATTTCACTATGTCCATAAATGCCGGATATTCAGCTGACTTTCAATGGAACGGCCAGGACGACCACGAGAAGCTGACGCATACAAACCTGTTTCTTCGGCTTGACCGGGGGGATCGTTCTAAGAATCCCTGGCCTTCCGCGACTGTTAAGGAACTGTCTACAGATGTAAAAGGCAGCACTCCCCAGCCTGATAATTGGAACACATCTGGAGATCTGTCTTTTTCATCAGCTAGTGAGTTAAGCATTCTTTATGGACTTTATCTTGCCTATAACGATCAGGGGTTGTATATGTCTGTTTATCCGACCTTTAATCTTAAAATATTCCAACCAGATATCGAACTTCATCTTACCGGAATATCAGGAAATAATTGTCAGATTGGTCCAAACTAATCACCACAAGAACCGTCAAGAAGGTATCGTTATTTAGGATTGCGCTCTATAAAACCAGACTGAGAAAACTTGCAACAGACCTAGGGTTTTAAGGGCTTGGCTATCGATAAGGATCCAGCCCTTCCCAGGCGTGGAGGCTTTGGTATCTCTGTCCGGGTTGGTTCTACTCAATTTATTTAGTCATCATCGGGTGTCAATTATTATTTGTTTCCGCAAAAAAAAGATCCTGAAAGGTAATCTAGACGGCATCCACAGAACTGTTTTTGATATACGAGGACTTGTGTGTACAATGGCACCTGTGGTAACAAACAGATTCTAATCGACAATTCGGTCATTTTAAATATCCAGGGAGAAGACAATGGCTTTTTCATGTGACGTGTGCGGGAAAAACCGCTTAGTGGGAAATAATGTGAGTCACGCGAATAATAGGACAAAACGGATCTTCCGGCCGAATCTCCGGACGGTTCGCGCACTCGTGAAGGGTGCGGCACAACGCATTAAAGTCTGCACCCGTTGCCTGCGGTCCGGATTGGTTCAAAAAGCCGTCTAGTCGTTTCTCAGGCCGTTCATGCGAGGTGAACGGTATGTCCCATTTGATGTTCGTGTAGCCCTGAATCGTATTCACCTATTCGACTGTCATCATTACTTCATTCCTTTCCAGCCGATTTTCCAACTGATCCTTGGGTGTCATTCTGAAATACGCCCACTTCTGATGAATCAGCAGGGCTCGATCCTGGAAACGACCGCTGGTCCCTATTAACGTGGGGCAGACCATTCCACCTTCATTTTTTCCGTCCCGCAGGACAGCAGCTATTTTTTTCGCTCTCGCCTTAATCGGGATCCTTCATCCTCTGAGCTTCCCGCCATTTGATCTCGGATGGTTGGCCTGGTTTGCGTTGATTCCCCTCCACATGATCATTCATGACCTTCCACCTAGACGGGCCTTGTATTATGGATGGCTGGCCGGAACCATCGCCTTTGCAGGGACCGTGACATGGGTCATCACGGCCATGCATCAATTTGGTCAAGTGCCGTTCATCGTGAGTACCTTGTTGATGCTCCTTTTGGCCGCCTATCTTGGTGTATACATGGGCATCTATAGCTGGGGATATGCCAAATTCCAACATAACTGCTCCAATCTCTTGTGGCTGGGAGCCCCCGCCTTGTGGGTCACCCTGGAATTTGTGCGAACCCATGCATTGAGCGGATTTCCCTGGGCGCTCTTAGGCTATTCCCAATACCAATGGCTTTCGGTTATTCAATTTGCCGACATGACCGGGGTCTATGGGGTGTCATTTTTAATCGTCATGGGGAATGTTGCCTTAACCTCGTTCCTATTATGGATCCACGGCAAAAGACGAGGCTTGGCCCTTCCAGGTCCATGGGTGTCGGTGACAGGTTTCGGGTGCGCACTGAGTCTCATCCTCGCCTATGGAACCTGGCGATTGCAGGAACAGGCCAACCTTGACGCCTCGGGACGCACTTTGTCCATTGGGTTGGTCCAAGCCAATATTGATCAAGCCGTCAAATGGGACGAGAACTACCGGGATGAGACACTTCGACGCTACGCCTCCCTCAGCCAAGAAGCCGGGAAGAATACCGACCTCCTCATTTGGCCGGAGGCGGCCACACCCTTTCTCTTCGAGCAGGAGCCCGCCTACCAGAAACAGGTCCTTGATATTGCGAAAGACACACACAACTCGTTGCTATTTGGCAGCCCCACACTTCGATTTCAACAGGACGGCCGTCCTTATTTGTACAATAGTGCCTTTCTGGTAACGGCTGAGGGACGGGCCTCAGACCGGTATGACAAACGGCATCTGGTGCCATTTGGGGAATACATTCCCCTGCGGTCAATTCTCTTTTTTCTGGATAAGCTCGTAGTAGGGATCGGGGACTTCAAATCGGGCCAGGGAGTCATGACCATGCAAGTCCCAACCCTGCCACCCGGGAGTGGTCCGAGATTCGGGGTGGCTATTTGTTTCGAAGTGATTTTTCCTGATCTGGTTCGCCGGATGGCCAAGGAGGGCGCCAATTTCCTCGTCACCATAACCAATGATGCCTGGTTCGGGGATTCTGCTGCGCCCTATCAACATTTCGGGATGGTCGTTTTTCGTGCCGTGGAAAATCATTTGGGATTTGCCCGAGCCGCCAATACCGGCATTTCCGGCTTCATTGCCCCGGACGGACACATTCTTTCCCAGACACCAATTTTTTCAGAACAGGCGGTGACGGGATTATTACCACTCCGCTCTTCATCTCCCACCATTTACACTCAATTTGGGGATGTCTTTAGTTGGGGTTGTGTTATAATAGCAGGTATTTTGTTCATTTGGTGTCGGTTTACCACACCGCTTTCCACACCCAAGCCACGGTCTTCACCGACATAGCCACGAGAGGAGTGCTGCCCATGCTCGAAGATATTCGCATTCGAATGGAAAAAATCAACGACCACATTCTGGAATTCCGGAGGTATCTTTGACGTTCCCCGGCTAACAACTGAACTGGAGGAACTCGAGCGGGAGACCTCCCAACCGGATTTTTGGAATAATCCCCGTCATGCCGCCAAAGCCGGACGACGTCAAACAGAGATCGAACGCCAACTTGCACGTCTTCAGCAACTCGACCAGCAACATGATAACCTTCTCGCCATTCTTGATCTGATCGGCCAACAAGGGGATCCGGAATTAGAAGCCGAGTGGAGCAAGGGCATCAAAGACATTGAGGCCACGCTGGAAGCCTGGCGACTGGAACAATTATTATCGGGCGAACATGACCAGAACAATGCCATTCTCAGCATTAATCCTGGAGCAGGCGGAACCGAATCCCAGGACTGGGCCCAGATGCTTATGCGCATGTATATCCGATG
>JAUIKP010000542.1 GCA_030430725.1 Nitrospiria bacterium | reverse complement strand
TTATCAATCCATAGAGCGGCAAAAACGCCATCAGCGTGCCGTTGCCCATCATCTTGGCAGCTTCCACGCTACTCGTGATGAGGATGGGTGGAATCTGGCAGACTCGACGGAGGCCTTCACGCATTTCCTTCCACAGGGTAGGAAGGGAATATTGGTGGACACGCCAAGGTCTGGGCGTCTGGGGAATCATCCAGAAGAAAACTAAAGCAAATATCCCAAATAATCCGGCTAAAAAAAACGTGGGGGCAAATCCATATTGATAGACAATAGCCCCCCCAATCATTGGGCCCAGCAGTCCACCGCCCTGGGTTGCCGAGGTGTACCAACCAAAAGCCTCCCCCCGTCGTTTCGCAAAGAGTTCTGCTACCATCGCTAAGGCCAGCGGCGTAAACATCGCGGTCGCTAACCCATGAAACAATCGGAGTACACCTAACGTCCAGAGATCCGAGGTGACCGGATACAGAAAAGGCGGAATCGCAAAGGCCAGGACTCCTCCCAACATCAACCGTTTTCTATTGATCTGGTCGGAGAGCAATCCTATCGGAAGCTTGAGGACCATACCGGTCACTGTCGAGACAGCCACTAAGATACCGACGAGAAATGGGCCGGCTCCAAGGCTTTCTACAAACAGAGCCAGGGCCGGTCGACGCACCATGTCATAACTGACAAAACTACAAAAACCGACGAGACAAAGACTGATAAATGTCTTTGAATCTTTCATGCTAGAGACCAGACGAATGAGAGGGCCGCTGAGAGAATGCAGTCATGACGAGATTTTGAGAAGAAGAACAAAACTTAAACTTGCCAAATTCCACCTTCCATGGATTTTAAGGAATTTATCGACGGCCTGATCAGCCGCCGATTGACCCAGCACGTATTAGGGATTCGATGGGGATACGAACGTCAGCTCGAGGGTCTCTTGCCGGCCCGAAATGAGCTCTATCTTGGCTTCCTGATAACCCAGCACCGGGTGCCAGGCCCCGACCGTGTGTGTCCCCGCAGGAATATCCGTCAATCGAAAAACCCCGTGGTCGTCGGATACCGTCACATACGGATTAGCGGCCAACAGAAGCCAACCTTCCATAAAGCTGTGTTGATCACATGACCATTTGATAATACTGCTACGCCGTGTTTTGAGTGGAAGCGTGGCTTCCCCCCCCTCTCCCAAATCGGAAATATGAAAAAGCGGCAGCCGGCCATTATCCAACATCTCCCAACCCCGAATCTGATGAAGAATGGGGTCGCGCATGGCCAACCGGAGATTTTGTTCAGCCACGGTTCCGATGACTCGTGGCACAAATTGACATCGGTCCACTGCCAGGATCGGCGCTTCTTTTGGGAAAGGTTTCCCACGTTCAACCTCTTGAAGAAAAACAACCACATCCGCCAAATGCTTTTTGGAAGACACACGGACTTTCGGAATATTGATGAACCCTTTTTTATCCGCAATGGTCTGACAGAATTCGGGATGGCTTCCCATGGTGACTTTATAGGATTTGGACGTTGGAGCAGTTCCGGCAAATTTCATCACGCCGGTGATCGACCCTCCACCGGCAACGACCTCTTCCTGATAGGCACTTACCATTCCTCCGCTCGGCAGAGCCCACAACACCAACCCCACTACGAATAAGGATTGGGCTCTACATTTCCTTTCCTGCCTTTTGACCCGATACCCATTCATCACACAAATCTCCTCCCTCAAAATTTGGCCTTAAGAGGCAACCCGGAATTCCAGTATCCAGGACACGACTTAATTGGAAAATACAATCGACTCATTATTCGGGGGAACAGTGAACATTCAGTCCCCTGGGGGTCTCACCTTTACTTCCTCAACACTTGGGTTTAAAACTATCGAGTTGAAGGATACCTGATGGAATTTTTCTGCTGGTTATGACATCAAAAGAAACAGCCTGGCAGAATATAGTGCATATTTTTCTCTTTAATGATTTCAACACACCTTATCATCCATACCGGATACCCTTCACCATCGATTCACTCCACGT
>JAUIKP010000066.1 GCA_030430725.1 Nitrospiria bacterium | reverse complement strand
AAGGTCGGGATGCCCGCTAAAGCGGATGCCCATCAAGTCGTACACTTCACGTTCCAGAAAATTCGCCCCTTTCCAAATCCCGCTGATTGAGGCAATCTCCGGATGATCCTCTGTCACCCGCGCTTTAATTCGGAGGCGTGTTCGATGCGGGAGGGAGAGGAAGTGATAAATGACTTCAAATCGTTCGAGGGCATCAGGATAATCCGCCGAACAGATATCGGTAATATGATCCAACGCCATCACGGGATCGTCATGGAGAAATTGCGCAATTTCCAGCCAATGATCGGCCCGTACCTGTGCCCACAAATCCAGACGCACAGGATCCTGCTGCGCCGTCAGCACAGCCTGAGGAAATCGTTTAATCAGGGGTTCGAGAAAAACATGCATAAATCGGATCTGTTGCTAAATCGAGGAATATCGAACGACCGTCTACACAAATTTCAGGGTTATTTCACGAAGTATTTTTCTTTCTGAATTTTTTCCTGGAGTTTAATGAGACCATCCATGAGTGCCTCAGGTCTTGGTGGACAACCTGCGATATAGACATCCACAGGGACAATTTGATCCACACCCTGAACAACACTGTAACTATTGTAATGATTCCCGGATGTCGCGCAGGATCCCATGGAGATCACGTATCTGGGCTCCGCCATTTGATCATAAATTCGACGGATCACCGGTGCCATTTTCCGACAGACCGTCCCAGCCACAATCATTAAATCAGACTGACGTGGTGATGCACGAAACACCCCGGCCCCAAACCGATCGATGTCATACTTGGAAGACACCGAGGCGATCATTTCAATTGCACAACAGGCTAACCCGAAGGTCATCGGCCAAAGGGCTGACTTCCGACACCAGGCAATACAATAGTCCAGGTTGGTTGTAATAATATTCGGTTCAAGTTGTCGTTCAAGCATGCCCATAAGATTACCCTGGGTACCTCAATGTTCGGTATGGAACTCGGGACCTACCCACAAAAGATGGGGGTGCCATTGTACTGGCTGGACTCCGGTTTTTTCCAGGGGAAAAGGTCGGCATTCTTAATCCCAATCTAACGCACCTTTTTTCCAGGCATACCAGAACCCCACAATGAGAATGGCCAGGAACACTCCCATTTCAACCAGACCAAGAAGACCCAGCTTTTTAAACACCACCGCCCAAGGAAATAAGAACACCACCTCAATATCAAAAATGACAAAGAGCATGGCAATAATATAGTAGCGCATCGGGAACTGAACCCTCGCGTCCATAAACAAAGGAGCACCACTTTCGTAAGGCAGCAGTTTCGCCCGATAGGGCCGGCTTGGCCGGATAACCCATCCCACAAGAAAGGACCCAACTCCAAAAAGTACCCCAAGCACCATGAAGATGATAATGGGGAGATAATTAAAAGGAACCGGTTCACTACCCATGAATCACTCTCATTCCAAAATACGTCCTATCCCCTACGCTCATTCCTCTTACCATTGTTTTCCGGCATCCACCTTTTTCAATGCGAAGACACCACGTCACCAAAAAAAGCCGGATAATGCAACCCTTGAAGGGGGAACGCCTCCATCCCTTTTCGCTGGGCAAGAACCTTAAACGTGGTCCCCATACCATGGGGACGTAATAAATGCGCTAACGCCCTGACATCATCAGACTCCTGATCCTGGTCACGCACGAATTCTTCGACTCCTAACCCGATCAGCCAATTGGCCATAGTCGTCAATCCAATGATGTCCAACCCATTTTTCGCCCCAGCGCGCGCCAAAACGGAAAAGTTGACGTGAGCCGTCATATCCTGCTCTCCAACCCTTACATACGGATCGGTCGAAATGGCATGGCGATGATAACACAAGAAGGTCCCGTCCTTTCGGTCGGATCGATAATAATCCCGATGTGTATGACCATAGTCGATGGTCACCACGATCCCGCGGTGGAGAAGGCGAGCCACCTGCTTCATCCAAAGCTCAGCGGCAAGATGGAGTTCGGAGGTTTGACCTTCACTCAAGGCCACCTCATGTGCCTCGATATATTCGATCAATTTCGGAGACAGAGGGGAATCCAGGCATTCAACAAAACATCCGCCTTTGTCGGCCACACATATTTCATGAAGGCGTTGGTCGGCCATTCGAACCCGGTGGACGGGTAACGCATCGACTAATTCGTTGGAAAAGACCACACCGATGATGGAATCCGAGTCAACCTCCTCGAGGGAAGTTTTCCAATTCAGGTGACTTTTCCCCCAGTCCCCCCCTAAGTTGCTGAGCCTGGCTGCCTGACGCGATTGGAGATGGGAACTCCGTTCGACGATTTGATAGGAAAGGCGGTGAAAGAAATCGGAAGCGATCCTTCGGCATTCTTGAATGAAATCGAAGGCAAAGGTCCCGTTCCCTGCACCAATCTCCATAAAAGTAAACTGAGGGGGACGGCCTAACTGATCATCGATAGCCAAAATCTGGCGAACCAATGTTTTCGCCAAAATGGGAGAGAGTTCGGGTGCGGTAAAAAAATCACCACCCCATCCGATTCGGTCTGATGAGGAGAGGTCAGGTTCAACCTTTTTGGTCATATAATACCCGTGAGGAACATCGTAGAGGGCCAACTCCATGTAACGAGCAAAACTTATTGGCCCATGGAGGCCAATTTCAGACAAAATTTTCTCGATCAGGTCTGGCTGACCCTGTATTTTCTGTGGTTCGGATGGCACGAATGGACTATGATCACTCCTTCAATATGCCTATTGAGAATCGGTTACGATAACGGCCTACCTTCAGCCAAGTCAAGCAATTTCACATTTTCCAGGCAATAAAAAAACAATAAATTCAATATGTTACAGACACGATCCCGATTAGGGGAGAAAGGAAGGTCAGTGACAACAAACGGGGAATGCCGTCACAACAAGACTGACATCACGAGGCAGAGCAAGAAGAGGGCTTCAGGTGTTAGGTCCCATGACATTTTTTGTATTTTTTCCCGCTCCCGCATGGGCAGGGATCGTTCCGTCCGACTTTCTCTTCGGCACGTTGGACGGTGCGTTGTTGAGGAGTGGCAGCGGATTCACCTCCGCGGTTCAGATTTAATTGTGCCGGGCGAGGCGTTTCCCGCTCAGGCTCAGGTCGTTCCCCGCGAACCAATTGAAATTTAAAAAGCCGCTCTAAGGTATCATTTTTAATCCGTTCCATCATCCCTGCAAACATGTCATAGCCTTCACGCTTATATTCGGCGAGTGGATCCTTTTGTCCATACCCGCGCAGGCCGATTCCATCCTTCAATTGGTCCATTCCCCACAAGTGATCTTTCCAATGGTGGTCGATCATTTGAAGCAGAATCGTTCGCTCAACATAATGCACTAAATCTTCAGTGGCGCCATGCTCATGAATTAATGCTTGGACTTTGTTCCGATAGGCCTGCTTTAATTTTTCCGGTATTTCTTCCTTGAGCGCATCTCGACCGACGTCTTTGATCTCATCAGCTTGAATCACATCCACGCCAAATTGTCCCTGCACCGATTCGACTAATCCCTCAATATTCCATTCCTCGGCATATTGCTCCTCAGGACAATAGATTTCGACGAAACGCTCGCCCACTTCCTCGATCATACCGAAAACATCTTCTGTCACATCGGTCGCGTGCAACACATTCTGCCGATGTTTATAGATAACCTCCCGCTGCTTACTCATCACATCATCATACTCAAGAAGGTGTTTGCGAATTTCAAAGTTATGGGCTTCGACTTTCTTTTGGGCGTTTTCAATGGATTTGGTGACCATCCTGTGCTCAATGGGCACACCCTCTTCCATGCCGAGCTTGAGCATGAGGTTTGAGACGCGTTCAGACGCAAAGATCCGGAGCAAGTCATCCTCCAAGGAAAGGAAAAACCGCGACGATCCGGGATCCCCCTGCCGACCCGCCCGGCCTCTCAACTGATTGTCGATCCGACGGCTCTCATGACGCTCGGTCCCGACGATATGCAACCCTCCATCCGCCAGCACTGCCTTTTTATTCTGTTCACAAGCCTCTTTAATCGTGGCGTAGGCTTTTTGTTGCTCCTCTTCCGTCAGATCTTCCCCCCGATAAACAACCTGTTGTTTGAAGAGCGCTTCCGCATTGCCTCCCAATAAAATATCGGTGCCTCGACCGGCCATGTTGGTCGCGATCGTCACCGCACCCTTTTGCCCGGCCTGGGCAATAATTTCGGCTTCTTTTTCATGGAACTTGGCATTTAAGACATGATGCTTCACGCCCCGATGCTTTAATAAGGCGGCAAGACGCTCGGATTTTTCAATGGAAATCGTGCCAATCAAAACCGGTTGGCCCTTCTCGTGGTATTCTTTGATCTCGTCGGCAATGGCTTCGAATTTTTCCTTTTCTGTCCGGTAGACCACATCCGGAAAATCAATGCGAATCATGGTGCTATTGGTGGGCACCACATTCACTTCCAGGTTGTAAATTTTTGCGAATTCCGCGGCTTCGGTGTCCGCTGTCCCGGTCATGCCTGCCAGTTTATTGTACATACGAAAATAATTCTGGAAGGTCACGGATGCCAGCGTCTGGTTTTCGTTGGCAATTTTTACCCCTTCTTTGGCCTCCACAGCCTGATGTAGCCCATCACTCCAGCGCCGTCCCGGCATTAATCGACCGGTAAACTCATCTACAATCATCACCTCGCCATCTTTCACCACATACTCGACATCCCGGTGATAGAGCACATGAGCCTGGAGTGCCTTAATAACGTGATGCACCAAACTCAGGTGTTTTAAATCGTAGAGATTATCGACCCCCAGGAGTTTCTCAACATGCGCATTACCTTCATCAGTCAACGACACCGTTTTTGTTTTCTCTTCAATCGTATAATCTTCGTCCCGCTTGAGGTGAGGAATGATCCGATCCACTTGAAAATAGAGGTCGGTGCTTTGTTCGGCGGGTCCGGAAATAATCAGCGGCGTTCGAGCTTCGTCAATGAGAATACTGTCAACTTCGTCAACAATGGCAAAGTTTAATTCCCGTTGAACACCCTGACTCAAATCCGTGACCACGAGGTTATCCCTCAGATAATCAAAACCAAATTCGTTATTGGTTCCATAGGTAATATCGGCCCCGTAGGCCTCACGTCGAGAACACGGTCGAAGGAATTGCAACCGTTTATCCGGTGCATCATAGGTCGGATCGAATAAAAACGAGGCGTCATGTTGAATGGTCCCGACTGATAAGCCTAAACCATGGTAAAGCGGTCCCATCCATTGGGCATCCCGTTTCGCCAGATAATCGTTGACGGTAACCAGATGAACCCCTTTGCCTTCCAACGCATTCAAATAGACGGGAAGGGTAGCCACGAGGGTTTTACCTTCACCCGTGCGCATTTCGGCAATGCGACCCTGATGCAAGACCATCCCCCCTAACAACTGGACATCAAAGTGGCGCATGCCAAGCCGGCGCCTGGACATCTCCCGGCACACGGCAAAGGCTTCCGGGAGTAAATCGTCTAGAGTCTCTCCGGCTTCCAGTCTTTTTTTAAAAATGGAAGTCTTTGCCGCCAATCCCGCATCATCAAGAGGTTGCAACGAACCCTCAATTTCATTGGCTCGGACCACCAGGGGTTTGAGCCGCTTCAGCTCTCGATCATTTTTGCTACCAAACAGGATATTTAAAAGACGAACAAACATGGCGATCTTCTACCTCGGGCAGAGAAATAGGGTTGGAGAAACTCACGATGGATAGGGATGGAGGACTAGACACACCTTCCAAACCGTACAAGTTTTCT
Source organism: Nitrospiria bacterium (assembly GCA_030430725.1). Taxonomy (GTDB): domain Bacteria; phylum Nitrospirota; class Nitrospiria; order Nitrospirales; family UBA8639; genus Nitrospira_E. Next base: position 4,977 of record JAUIKP010000066.1, on the reverse strand, counting down.
TAGTATACCGAATTACCGGTGGGAATCAACTCAGGGGAAAGGGATTTATGACGGCAACGGCTGATCATGTGACAACCAACGACACGATGCGGAGGACAGCCAATTGCTTGACAGCATCTTTCGTATTTCCCTAGCATAAGCTTCCTTTTTTATTCAGGGTTTCTGACGTTTTTGGTCTCTCAACACCATGACTTATCGAAAAAATCTTACCGTCGTGTTTATTCTGATGCTCTTCCTCATCATGGGAAGCATGCATCGGACCTACGCCTCGCATATAACGGAGCATACCCACCACCACACCCCAACCACACACAGCACAGGAGTCTGTTCGTGGCTGTGCGCTGCCGCACAAACCATTTCCGGAGACAACCTGGATATTTCCCCTAGTTTTCAATTCCTTGCCATCATAGAATGTCCGCTTCCTACAGTCCCATCTCTCATTACCACTCAATTTCTCTCAACAAGAGCTCCACCTCAGTAACACAGATTACAGTTTTGGTCCCAAACCGCCCTCGCCCACACCAGTTGAGCTGGAGAAGGGTTTCACAGATCACAATCGGAGGAGGTGGCTGGATACACCTTCCTGACAGGAGAGGCCGAACGGAGGGGGAGGCTTCTGAAGGAGGAGTGAATTTTTTAAAGGCAAGAATGCCAGCCGACGGTATTCTTGATATCCCGTTTCCCGAAATCATTCATCGAGATACCCAGTGAATATAATGCAACACAGCCGGTTAACACGTGACTTAAGGGGAAAGGCCTTATGGCAGATCGACACATGGTAGGTCGGCACAATATGCGGTTCTTTATTGTGTTATTGCTATGGGGCACTGTGACCTCCAACCCATTGTCTTTAGCAGAGAACCCACTTGAAACCTCAGAACCTATTGAAACATTAGACGTCATTGAAGTGACCGGGACAACGGTGGCAAAACCCAATATCACCTATTCATTTCCGTCGCCCTCTTTCAACCACTCATGGACACCCACGACCTTTCACTCTCTTGCTGTTCCTGATCTCCATTTCGTCAACCTGCCTCAGCAGCCCAGGCCCCCCGTGCTCCTGGACCGGATCGGAACAACACGCGGGCGAATGACAAGCGTCAAACCCCTGAAAACCGAACGTCCCCTCTATCCCCGAAGGGCCAGAGAGCAAGGCTGGCATGGGAAGGTGGTGTTACGAACGCACATAACCGCCGATGGCACAGTCCAGAATGCCACCGTTCAGAAAAGTTCGGGATTTTCCCTCCTGGATGAGAGTGCCGTACAATCGGTGAAAAACTGGTTGTTTGAACCGGCAAAAAATGGAGAATTCGCGGTGCGGTCGACCGTAGACTTGCCCATTCGATTTGATTTGCTTCAATAACCCTGTGGAATATTGCTACATTCAATAAGGTCAGCCCATGACACTTCTTTTTACAAAAATCAGACTCATCGCGCTTTTTCTCCTTCTCATTCCTATCGGCATGGGCAGCCCCTCAAGTCAGGCTGGAGAAGCCCATGACCTTCTTGCTCAAGCCTTTTCATCTTATGAACAACAACAATGGACTGCGGCCATTGCCCCTTTAGAGCGTGCACTGGCCTTATACCCTGGATACGCCGAAGCCCATCATTTATTGGGATTAATCTTCAATAATCTTGAACAGCCTGACAAGGCCATCAAGGAGTTGCAACGGGCGGTGGAGGCCTATCCCCAATTTGCTCAAGCCTATGTGGATCTTGGCTCCATCTATCAGCAACAGGCTCAATTCCCAAAAGCCGAGCAATCATTCAATCTTGCCTTGAAGGCGTATCCCAAGTTTGCGGAAGCCCGGATCGCGTTGGCGGCCTTTTATGATCAACAACAACATGCGCAGCAGGCCATTAAAGCCCATCAAGCCGTGTTGGAACTCGAGCCTCATCGCGTCGATTCGTTATACGGCATCGCGTTTTGGCTGGCTCAGGAACAAAAGCCTGCCGAAGCCCAACGTTACGTTGACCAACTCGTCTCCCTCCATCCCACGTATGTGAATGGATGGCTAATGGCTGGATCACTTGCTCAACAATCCGATCAGCTGGACAACGCCATTCAGGCCTACCAGCATGTTGTGAAATTAAACCATGATTTAGTCAGTACCTATTTCAACTTAGGCATCCTGTACCGGCAAAAGGAAGCCTTCAAGGAAGCGGCGCAAGCGTTTGAACATGTCACGAAACTCGATCCCAACAATTCTGAGGCCCATGTCAATCTAGGCGTCGTCTATGCAGCCTTATCACAAATTGATCAAGCAGAGAAGGAATATCAAACAGCGTTATCCTTGAATGATCAGCTGGCCGAAGCCCACTATAATCTTGGCATGTTGTATGAGTTTCATCGCAATGCCCCCCAAAAAGCTCTCAAACACTACCAAGAATTCTTGAAACTTGGGGGACAGGACGAACGAATTCAAACCTTATTACAACGGAGCAAATCGTGAGTTCCACGTTTGAAGATTCCTCTTCCGATGGGAACAATCGGGTTTTTCTTCTGAGCGCCTTGGGAAGCGCGATTCTTCATGCTGGGATTCTTGCTGCCCTGGCGTATCTGCCCAGCCCCCCGACAGTCAAAGACTCCACGCCAACGGTCCAGGTGACATTGGTTCCGGCTCTCCAGGAGATCAGTCCCACCCCGCAGCCGGTCACCGAACCTCTGACGCCACCCCAACCGGATCTCCCGCAACCCACGCCACCGTCTCCCCGGACCCAGCCTACGCCGGCTATGCCGGCGCCACCGATGCAGGCTTCGATTAAACCGGCACCGTCCAAACCTCTGGCTCCGCCGCCGCCCCTTCCTCAGGCACAGCCCATGCTCAAGGACACGCGAACGGCGCAGACCATACAGAGTCGTCGGATGATGAAAATAGCCGTACCTTCTCAACACCAGCAAAAGCCTCCGCTTTCACCAGCGACTCCGCAGCGGGAGCAACCACCTCTCAGGACACCACTGCACACCAACAAGCGGGAACCAAGGGCCCAGCACGCACTGCCTCCTCCGCCAAGCCCGGCGGCTCGTCCGGCATTAAAAACTCCGGCGCCAATGGCAGCCGGCACATCAACCTCAAAACCGAAAATAGTCGCCTCCTCCAAACCACTGTATCCTCGCGTGGCGCGGGAGTCCGGTTGGGAAGGCACGGTGATTGTGCGAACGTTGATTACCGCGGATGGCGCTCCAAGCCAGGTGGAAATTCGAAAGAGCTGCGGTCATGAATCCCTGGATCTGGCTGCCCAGGAAGCCATAAAAAACTGGAAATTTCTGCCGGCGAAAGACGGAAACATCCCCATAGCCAAATGGGTCGACATCCCCATTAAATTCGACCTGAACAGTTAAGCGACACGTGAAGAAGGGAGCTGAGGCATGATTCAAATACTGATGGGTGGCGGATGGATGATGATCCCCATCCTAGGCTGCTCATTGTTAGCTCTGACCGTCAGCATCGAACGTGGATTTCAATTCCGATCGTTGCGATTCAGCCGCCTGGCGGACCGGATGATACAACTGGTCGAACAGGGAAAATGGACCGATGCGCTGGCATTGGCTGAACAACGTCAAAGCCCCACGCTCCGCGTGCTTGCGGCAGGCATATTCCATCGAGACCAACAGCCTGACAAAGTCATGGAAGCGGCGGGAATCGCCGAGGTATCCCGATTGAAGCGAGGGTTATCCGTCCTGGATACCGTCATTACGTTGGGGCCCTTACTGGGACTGCTCGGAACAATTATTGGCATGATCGATTCCTTCGGCATTATGTCCAAAACAGGACTAGGCAATCCCCACGCAGTCACCGGCGGTGTGGCGGAAGCACTCATTTGCACCGCTGCGGGAATTGGGGTTGCCGTCATTACGCTCATTCCTTACAACGTTTTCCTTTCCCTGGTCGAACGGGAAACCGAACGCATTGAACAATATGCCACAAAACTCCAATCGTTCCTGGGACATTCCTAGCTCCCACCAGGTTACGAGCATTCATGGAAAAATCTTCACCACCACGCATCAGGATCGAGATGGAGCCGCCGGAAGGATTATTCCGTTGCCATGACTAAAACCAATCGGGTCGTGATCGTTCAGGCGGAAAAACAAGGGAGTCTGATCCACCGGGCGGCTCATATCTGGTTGTATACAATCGCCCTGTTCCTCATTGGAGGACTGGGATTGGCGGGATGTGGTAGGCCCACTCAACCGTCAGCAACCGCAAATTTGGAATCAGTGCACCATGGGAATACGGCCAAGACCGCTGCATTGATCAACGGACAATGGTTTGATGGGCAAGGTTTCACTCAGGACACCTGGTATGCCGTCCAGGGCTCACTCACCCGCTTGCGGCCCAATTCCGTTGAACAGACCATCGATTTACAAGGGGGTTATGTCGTTCCGCCCTTTGGTGAAGCCCACACCCATAATGTCGAAGGTGTATGGAACATCGATCCGGTCATTCATCATTATATTCGGGACGGCATTTTTTATGTCAAAAATACAAACGATATCCCCGAATTCGTGGAGCAAATCCGCGGAAAGATCAATACTCCAGAGAGCATTGATGTGGTCTTTGCTCATGCCGGTCTTACCGGGCACAACGGCCATCCCATAGCTCTTTACGAGGACATGCTTCGCACACATCGCTATGAACCGGTCATTGGCAAACGTGAAAAAGGATGGTTCAACGGGCGGGCCTATTTTGCGCTTTCTTCTCTAAAAGATGTGGAAACCCAATGGCCGGCCATCATGGCAACCAAGCCGGATTTTATTAAGCTCTATCTTGCCGACTCGGAACATTTTGAAAACGGCACCCGCTCTACCACTCATGGGTTTCGGAACGGCCTGGATCCGCAGCTTATCGAGCCGATTGTCGCGCGTGCGCATCAGCAAGGGTTACGAGTTACCGCACACATTGAAACAGCCGCTGACTTTCGGACAGCTATCCGGGGGCAGGTCGATGAGATCGCCCATCTTCCGGGGTGGTATCT
>JAUIKP010000065.1 GCA_030430725.1 Nitrospiria bacterium | reverse complement strand
CCGATGATGACTTTATCGACCACCTTGCCAAGATTTTCAATGACCCCGATTTTTCCTGAAACCTTGGCCCCTCCCAAAATAGCCACAAACGGCCGAACGGGGTTCTCCACTGTGCCTTCCAGGGCTTCGACTTCTCGTTTCATCAGAAATCCTGCTGCAGATACTTTGACATATTTGGTGATGCCGACGGTTGAGGCATGAGACCGGTGGGCGGTTCCAAATGCGTCATTGATGTAGACATCTGTCAAGGAGGCCAATTGTGCCGAGAACTGATCGTCGTTTTTTTCTTCTTCCGGATGGAAACGCAAGTTTTCTAATACCACTACGTCACCGGGCTTGGCTTGGTTAACGACAGCTTCAACGGCCGGCCCAATGCAATCGGCAACAAATTCAACCGGTTTGTTTAAGAGGCGCTGGAGGCGCTTGGCTACGGGAGCCAGGCTGAGAGTCTGATTGATGGTTCCATCTGGGCGTCCCAAGTGGGAACACAGAATGACGACAGCGTTTTCATCTACAGCACGGTTGATGGTGGGAAGAGCGGCCCGAATTCTGGAATCGTCCGTGATTTGGCAGGAGTCATCAAGGGGGACATTAAAATCCACACGAATAAGTACGCGTTTGTTGCGGAGGTCAACCTGATCAATGGTTTGTTTTTTTAAATGCTTCATGCCTTCCATTCCCTTCCGATGCCGATGGCTGAATTTCGTGGGGGAAAGCCGGGTACTTCTACGGTGCTGCGATATTTATCGGTGTTGCGCGAGAACTTTGATCAGATTGTGTAAGCGGCACGAATATCCCCATTCATTGTCATACCAGGCAAACACCTTAACGAGCCGTTTATTGATGACGGAAGTGAGCGGTGCGTCCACGGTGGCTGAGTATGAGCACCCATTGAGATCACTTGAAACGATGGGGGCTTCGGAGACCTGCAAATAACCCTTTAACGAGCTCTGGGCAGCTTGTTGAAAGGCCCTGTTCACCGATTCCGCATCACAATCGCGTTCGACTTCAACTGAAAGGTCAATGAGCGATACGTTGGGAGTCGGCACCCGGATGGCCATGCCATCAATTTTCCCTTTCAATTCCGGGATAACCAGATACAAAGCCTTGGCCGCTCCGGTTGAAGTAGGAATCATGGATAAGGTGGCCGCCCGTGCCCGTCGTAGATCTTTATGAGGCAAATCAAGCAGTTGTTGATCGTTGGTGTAAGAATGAATGGTGGTCATAAACCCATATTTGATACCGAATTCCTGTAAAAGGACTTTCGAAACAGGAGCAAGACAATTCGTGGTACAAGAGGCGTTGGATATAATGTTGTGTTGTTGGGGATTGTAGTCGGAGTCATTCACTCCTAAGACGATCGTGATATCCGGGTCTTTGGCAGGTGCTGAAATAATGACTCGTTTGGCGCCGGCTGAAATATGTTGTCCCGCGCTTTGCCGGTCAGTAAAACGACCAGTGGATTCAATGATGAAATCAATCTGGTGTTCTTTCCAAGGCAAGGCCAGAGGGTCTTTGATGGCCAGGATTTGAATCTTCTTTCCATTGACCGTCAGAAAGTCCGGTCCATGTTGAATGTCGGCTTGAAATTTTCCATGAATCGAGTCATAGGTCAAAAGATGGGACAGGGTTTTTGAGTCAGTCAGGTCATTGATGGCCACAATTTCAATGGTAGGATCATTGAAGCAGGTCCGGAAAAAATTTCTTCCGATGCGACCAAACCCATTAATGGCAACGCGGATACTCATAGTTTGATATACCTAACTAAATGAAAATAAGGGAAACTTTCATCGGTATATGATCGTAATTTCACAGTAGCATGAAGTCAAGAAAATATCGTACGTCTGACTCAAGAAAATTGCTTGTGTGCCAGGGTTGTGACAGCAAGTAGCCTTTGTAAAGTCACGGATTCCCCCTGAACATGGTTTCTTTGTTGGTACTTTGGACTGAGCAACGTGAGATTGATCTCTGCTCTGAAAGTACAAATATTCCTTTTCAGGAGGTGCCCGGGGATTGTGCGATGTCAGGTTGCTAGAGAATTTTCATCGCGGTTTTCACTTCCTGCATCGTCTCGTGTGCCACGTGAGAGGCACGTTTTCGTCCTTCTTCTACAATTTCCTGCGTCTGTTCAGGGTGTTGAAGTATGGTGGCCCGTTTGTCCCACATCGGTCCGTAGCGTTCCACCATGGCGTCGGCCACTTGGCGCTTGCAATCGATGCATCCTATGGCAGCGGTGCGGCAATCCTGGTCAACTTGTTTAATGACGTCGGCAGAGGAATAAATTTTGTGAAAATCGAATACCGGACAGACGTCGGGATTGCCCTTGTCAGTCCGGCGAACGCGTGCCGGATCCGTCACCATGGTTTTGAGCTTGTGTCGAACGACCGGCTCGGTATCGGAAAGATTGATCGTATTGTTATAACTTTTGCTCATTTTGCGTCCGTCGGTACCCATGACTTTGGGAAATTGTGTGAGATGTTCCTTGGGTTCAGGAAACACCGGCGAATAGAGATTGTTAAATCGGCGGCCTATTTCCCGGGTGAGTTCCAAATGGGGAAGCTGATCTTTGCCGACCGGGACGACATCGGGTTTGTATAAAAGAATGTCCGCCGCCTGGAGCACCGGATAGCCCAAAAATCCATAGGTGGAAAGATCTTTTTCTTTAATCTCCTCCTGTTTTTCCTTATACGTAGGATTTCGCTCCAACCAGGGAATAGGCACAATCATCGAGAACAGCAAATGGAGAATCGCATGTTCGGGAATACTGGATTGGACAAACACCGTAGCCCTATCCGGATCAATGCCGGCCGCCAGCCAATCAATCAGCAATTCCTGTGTGAATTCTTTAATCCGGCCGGTGTCGGCATAATTTGTCGACATGGCATGCCAGTCGGCCACAAAAAAATAACATTCGTATTGGGCTTGTAAGGATTTCCAATTTTCCAGCGCCCCAAGAAGATTGCCTAAATGCATGAGCCCGCTCGGTTGCATGCCGCTGAGTACTCGTGTGGTCATAGTCTGGATTCCGGTTCTCGTTAAGTTATGAACGCAGGTAAAAAAAGGCGTTGAAATATTTGAAACACCATGAAGATAAAGCCACTTATGATGGGGATATACGAATTCAGCATCAGGAGTCCCAAAATTAGAAACATCCCATAGGGTTCCAACCGGTTTAAGATTTCCGAGGATCTGCCCGGGAGGAGGCTACGGAGGACCCGGCTCCCATCCAACGGAGGAACCGGCAGAAGATTGAACGAAAATAACACGATATTAATGATCATGGAAGACAAGGCCATGGCCGTGAGGGGAACCAGGATCATGCCGAGAAGGTCTCTGCGTGGTTCAACTCCCGGCTGGGGAGGCCAGTTGGCTTGGAGGGTGGGGTCGAGATAAAGCAACAGGGCGAGCAACAAGCTACTGATAATGGCCAAAAACAGATTCATGAGTGGTCCAGCCGCAGCCACAAACGCCATGTCTCGTCTGGGATTATGGAGTTGTGCAGGATTCACTGGAACGGGTTTGGCCCAACCAAACACAAACCCTCCCGGTATCAGAGACAACATCAGTGGCACAATGATGCTTCCATACAGGTCGATGTGCGGGATGGGATTGATGGTGAGTCGTCCCAGGTTTTTGGCAGTCTGGTCTCCAAAGAAATTTGCGACCCACCCATGGGCGCATTCGTGTAATACCACGGCGGCCATGAGTGGAACCAACATGAAAGAAAGGTTATAGAGAATAGAGGAAAGGGAATCCATGTTGCTTAGTTGAGTTGGGTGAAGGTCTTGTTTTTGACTTGTAGGAGGTAGAGCCTCCGGTTCAGAATGCCGGCGGAACTAAAAGAGGCAAATCCGCTCAACGCTGGCAGGTCAGAGCGTCGCACAAGTTGGTCCCAGACCCCTTGTCCGGATTGAGCGCCCTGACGGATGGTTTCCATCACCATGGTTGTCGCATCGTAAGCTTGGAAGGCAAAGAGGGATGGATCTTTTTGGAACTGATTGCGGTATCGCTGAACAAACATCTGAATATTTGGGTCCGGGCTGTTGGGGAAAAACCCATCAACGAAAATGTGGCCGTCCAGATCGTGTTTGGCCCACCGAAACAACTCAGGGTTATGCCAGCTATTGCCGCCCAAAATCGGCACATTTATGTCATAAAATGCCAGTTGTGCCGCAATGAGGGCCAAGTGTACGGGCTGTCCTGGGACAAACACGGCGTCCAATCCCGGTGTGTAGACCGTGCGATCCTCCCCGGTTCGAGTTTTTTCAGTTTCGGTGGTGCCGTATTTGGCCAGGTCTTTCTCCTTCAAGTCGCGTAATTGTTTACCAATATCGGTCTGTTCCTCGGCATACCCTTCGGAGGCGATCACCTCCCCGCCGGAGTGCACCACTTCCTTCGCAAACATATCAGCCATTTCTTGTCCATAAGCTGTTTGGGGGTAAATAATGCCAAATCGGTGGTATCCCAGTTTTAGGACGGCATATTCCACGAGGCGTTTGGCCTGGACGGATGAGGTCATGGCGGTACTAAACCAAAATGATCCAAACTGCCGCACATTTAAGAGGGTGGATGAAGGGGTAATAAAGGGTGTGGCATAGTCATCAGGAAGTCGGCCGAGTCCCTGTATCTCACGGGATAATAAGGGCCCTACGACTGCAAGCGGCCGAAATTCATCAAGCATTTGTTGTATTTCGACGCGTAACGGGGCGGTGAGGGCTGTGGTGTCTTTGACGACCAGTCCAACCGAGGTCAGGCCCCATTGTTCCTTGCCGATTTCGAGAGCGAGTCGAATCCCGTTTAACGAATCCGTGCCATAGGTTTTCATGGGACCGGAAAAAGGCAGGGCGGCTGCCAAAATATGTGAATGAAATTTGATCTTGCTGATAAATGATTGCAGAAGGGCCATCGCCGTTTGAGCATAGGGGTGGTTGGGAAAGCGTTTGAGAAATCCACGGATATCCCGTTCGGCGAGGACCTCATCCCCGTGGGCAGTATGCAGTTCAATCAACCGGATGGTTGCGATATCACCCGGATAGCGTGAGGAATACCCTTCAACCAGTTCCTGGAGCGCAGGTTCGTCTAACTGTTGCAGAATCAGGGTTTGCGTGAGGCTTTCTAATTCGACCCGTTCCGTCTGATCGACCAGACTCATTTCATTTAACAGGGCTTTTACCGCACCCAGGGGGTTGTGATTGTTTAACTCGGTTTGACGAATCAATTGGAAGATGGACCGGCGTAGGTCAAAATCAGTGGCATAATCTAATGCCTGATACAATTGATCCAGGGCAGGGTCATAGTTCTGTAATTCGATATAGAGTTCGGCCATTAAGACCCGGGCCGAGTTTGAGGAACGCGAATAGGGAAATTCTTCCAGGAGTTGCTTCAGGACCGAAAGGGCATCAGTCGGTTGGTGATCATGTTTCAGTGCGGTTGCTTGCAATAAGTAGGCTTCTTCCAGGATCTCCGGGGGCGGGAATGAATCAATCAACGTCTCGAGAGTCGTTATGGCGGCTGCAGGATTATCTGCCTCCAGTTCCAATTTTGCCTGATCCAGAAGAGGGGAAGCTGAAATGTATTGAGCAAAAGCCAGGTTGGTGTTTCCGCCTCTGAAGAGCCACCATCCCTGGTCCAACAGCGATGCCAAGCTTCCCAGTATGAGACACAATAGGGTTCGCAGCAACACATATTTGAGTAAGACAGTCCTCAAGGGGAATTCACCTAAACGTCTTGGAGATGGAAGGGAACGTCGGTATGGAGACAGACAACACCCGAATGCTTTGGTTAATTCACAAGCAGAATATACGGTGACGACAATGCTGTTCTTGTTTAGTATACCAGGAAGTTTGCTTACCAAAATAGAAGAAGGCAAGAAAATCTCATAATCAGATTATGGTTGGTGACGGCATGAAAAGGGTTGAGGTTCTTTCATTATGAAGATAGGGGTGGCGTAAAGAGCTGATGCAGGAATTTGTCGATCGCTATCTTACCATGTTGCAAGTCGAACAGGGCTATGCGGCGAATACCATTGAGAGCTATCGCCGGGACCTCAGGAAACTCGAGATCTTTTTTCGAACACACCACATTGCCGATCCCACGCATCTCTCCAAGCCACTGTGGTTTCGATTTTTAAACAGTTTGAAAACCGAAGGGCTGTCCTCCTCTTCAATTGCCAGGTGTCTGGCTTCTATCCGGGGTTTCTATAAATCGTTTGAAAGGGGAAAGGATGATCCGACCTTTGAGGGTATATTGAAAGGGACGCCGAAGCAATGGAGCCAATTGCCAAAGTTGTTGTCCGAAGCCGAAGTGACCAGATTGCTCAACTTGTCCGTGATGGATACCAAGGAAGATCTACGTGATGCCGCTATGGTGGAACTGCTCTATGCCACCGGTCTTCGGGTATCGGAACTCATCAATTTGGAAATGGCGCATCTCAATCTGGATGTGGGATTTTTGCAAGCGACGGGCAAGCGGGACAAACAACGTATCGTTCCGATCGGAGATAAGGCACGCCAGTTGGTCTCGGAGTATCTGCAGTCTTCCCGCCCGGCCTTTGTCAGAAAACGGACGTCGTCGGCGTTATTTCTCACCCGGCTGGGTCGGGCCATGAGCCGGCAATGTTTTTGGAAAATTCTCAAAGATCGTACCGCTCGTGCAGGCATAACCAAGCCTATTTCACCTCACATGCTTCGCCATTCCTTTGCCACGCATTTATTGGATCATGGTGCCGATCTTCGTTCGGTCCAAATGATGCTTGGCCATGCCAGCATTGCCACCACACAAATCTATACTCATGTGGAGCAAGCCCGCCTCAAAAAGGTCCATGACCAATACTTTCCACGTAAACAACGTACGAGGGGCATTGGAGCCCTCCATGATACTGAGCCTTGAGCAGGTATTTGACAGGGTGTCACCCTGCGGTAATGGCCTGAACCCAATTTGCAATTGGAAAATGGCCTATGGCAGGCTAGCATCGAATTTTTATTTTATAAAAATTGGAGGGGTTGGTTATGAAGTATAGAAAGCAGGTGCACTATGTGAAGGGGGTGTTTGCGTGCCCAAAATGTCATCAACATTTTGTGCAAGAGAGGTGGTTGGAGGAATTTCGGGTGCGGTGTCATAAGTGCGATTATCGAGGGGCATTGACCCATGTATCGGTGGAAGAGCAAATCGACGAGGAAATTGAACGACGGTAGCGAAGATTGATTTTCTGTTGGATCGGTTCTTTAGGTGCAAAGAGTCGGTGCCTCTATTCCCATTCAATCCTCCCCATGAAAATTTCTCGGAAACAAATCCTTTGGGTGGCTCTGTCTGCATTGGTTTGGTGGTGTGGGTGTGTGCAAGTTTCCGCCCAACCTTCATCTCCCCAAGCATCTCTTCAGGCTGGCGATGGCCTTCAGGTCTTAGTTACCTATTATTCTCTGTCGGGGCATACGGCCGAGATGGCCAAGAGTGTGAAAAAGGGTGCTGAATCGATACCAGGGACTACCGTCCTCCTAAAGACCGTGGGGCAGGTGACCGCCGATGAGTTGTTTGGCAGCGATGCCGTCATCGTGGGTTCGCCCGTCTATTGGTCAAATATGTCAGGTGAAGTCAAGGCTTTTTTTGACCGGTGGCAGTTTGAATTTGGCGTATATCCTGAATGGAAAATGCGTAATAAGGTTGGAGCAGCCTTCACGACCGGTGGGCAAATATCCAGCGGAAAAGAGGTGACGATGTTGACCATCCTTGCAGCCATGCTTGGGAACAAGATGATTGTCGTGAGTGACGGTGGAGCGTTTGGCGCTTCAGCGACGACGGAAGGCGATAGCCCTGGCATTAATGATGCGGAGCGTGCCGAGGCATGGGCGTTGGGAAAGCGTGTGGCTGAAGTGGCGTGGATGATCAAGCGGGGGCAGGCGATTCCAGAGCAATCATGAAGGGAATTCCATGAGTTCGATACCGGGAACCACAGACGACAAATGGGTTATTTATTGGGAGCGGGAGTACTCCACCGCCTTTGCTCCGGAACGACTTAAGCTTGATTTTCACCCCCACCGTCCATTGATGACCAATATGCCTTTGCCTGAGCAACGGGAGCTGGCGGCCTCTGGGTACAAAGTCCTTCCGGATGATTGCGGGCCGGTTCGGGGCGTCGGGCAATATGGCTGGCTCATCCGTTCACCGGCGGATTGCCGGTTTCGTAGAAAAGGCACTGGTTTTGAATGGCAGTCTCCGCCCATTCTTCCAGAAGAGCGGCTCCTGGGGTATAAGTCATTTTCGGGAATGTATGTCGATACGATTTTGAATAGTGGATTTCCCAAGCTCTATTGTGGCATTCGTTTTTATTACCCCAAACAAGTCGGCATGATGATGAAGGATCTTCCCAATCATTTTTATCATTTCCCTAACCGGACCTTCTCCATCTGGGAAGGGATCAAAACGCAAGAATATAAACTGACCCCCAATCCCTATGATTTTCTGCCTGATCACGATGCCTTTGTGACGAATTTTCTGTTGCAATTGGACCCTTCTCCGGACAAGACCACGACTATTCTGCGTGGCGATCCTATTGGCGTGGTATTCCCGGTCATGCTCCCGAAACATTTTTCACTCGAAGAGTTGAAACATCCTTTGGAAGCTTCCAACTCGTAATGCCGACCAGGCCCTTGGCTTGAGCCTCTCGCGTCCTTTTCCCTTCCTGAATATCAGTCAATGCCACTGAGGGATAAGGTGGTGCCCGATTTTTCTGCCTAGTGGGAAAGCAGCCTGGTGCCGCTTTAGATTGATATACTACCGTTTGAGTGTCGGCGGGTATGCCTGGGCCGCGAATGCCAATACACGCATGTGTTGGTTTGATTTTCGTGTTGATGAGGGAGGACCGTGAAGGGACAACCCAAGTCGGATTTGATACTCCACCAATGGCAGACTCTTGCCAAAGCCTGTGACGACGGAGAAAGTCAGACTCGACTGGCGATGTTGTGGGAGCACATTCATCGGTTTCCGGTCAGGCAGGCGGCGTCCGCACATGCCGAGATCGAGACTGCGTATTTCCTCGCACAAGCGGGCTTTTCCGTGGCATTTTTAGAGGCTTCTGGTGGGAGAACGGCGGACTTGGAGTGTTATGAAGGTTCGCATAGATTTTTTGTGGAAGTGACCGTTATTCAATCGACCCAAGGACCTACTCGCAAACCACCTGCGGTGCGTCTACAGCCTCACCAGATATTGGAGTCCTCGGATGAGTTTTTTGAACAGGCTTTGGTCAGGCGTTTGTTGTCACGCATGGCGGAAAAGGCCAGGCAATTAGAACGGTACTGTGCACCCGTGTTACTGGCAGTTAGTGTTCCCGATTTATCATGGGAAAACGGTCCCCCTCAGAACATTCCTCCGTTGGATCTTCAGCGATTGGCTGCGATGTTGGTCGGAGTGGTCGTCGACGTGCCTCAGTTCAGTGCCGTCCTGCTGACCATATGGAAGGCACCGGCCAAGGAATTACGTAATCCCATTCGTATTCGCCAGGTCACCTGGGTCACTCGACCACCAGGGGATGCCCGCGACCCTCGAATTCGATTGTTGGCCGTGAACCCGGTTGCTCGATATCGGCTTAGCTCCCAAGAACTTATGAGTATCAAGGAAAGGATGTGAAAGTAAGCTACGGAGATGGATTAGAACACGTGCAGGTGGTTAGGATGAAGGCAGGGAGGCTTTGAGGGCTTCCAGGTTTTTAATGACGAGGAGATCACCATTTTGGGTTGCCACGGTGATACCTTGAGTGCAGATTGCCTGGCATTTCTCAAATTCGCGTGTCTGGTGAAGCGATTGAGCCAACGCAAAATAGGCGGCTGAATACTCTGGTTTCACCTGGATGCATTGCTCCAACGCGGGAATCGCCTCTTTCCAATTTTCGTCATTCATGTAGGCTTTCCCAAGGCCGAACCACATGGTTTCGTCCTTCGGGTCCATTTGGAGCACTTTTTTGAATTGTTCGATCTTAGGATTGGCCATGGTTGAGATCCGATCAGAAATGAAGGTGATGGAACGTGACTGAAATCGAGCCTATCATGCGGGTGTGTGCGTTGTCTAAGCCATTCCCCTATGCTAGGATCTGAAACGTTTTTCCTTCCGGTTCGTCAGTATTCGCAAGTATTGGTTGGCCGACATTGTTGATCGAGTTTTTCCTCTGTGCATGATTTCCTTTTCCATTTTGAGGGTGTTTGAGTATGGGACGTGTTGGATACGTTTCTCATCCGGCCTATGAACGCCATGAGATGGGCAGAAGCCATCCGGAATCACCTGAACGCCTTCGTGCCATCCGTGTGCAATTAGAACATTCGGGGACGTGGTCCCGACTGCATCAGGTCGCCCCACGACGCGCTGAGCGGAAATGGATTGAACTCGTCCACAACGCGTCCTATGTCGAGAGTCTTGAACGACGCTCCCCTTCAATTGGTTATGTTGCCTTGGATCCTGATACGTCGATGTGTCCGGGAACGCTGGAGGCCGCCTATCTGGCGGTCGGCGGGGGGTTGGCGGCGGTGGATGCGATCATGAACCACGACATTGATCAGGCGTTTTGCGCTGTGCGGCCTCCCGGGCATCATGCCGAGGCGGACCACGCGATGGGGTTTTGTTTCTTGAATACCATCGCGATTATCGCCCGTTATCTTCAGCAACGCTATGGACTACAGAGGATCATGATTGTGGATTGGGATGTGCACCATGGCAATGGTACCCAACAGGCCTTCTATGATGATCACGCC
>JAUIKP010000064.1 GCA_030430725.1 Nitrospiria bacterium | reverse complement strand
GAGGGTATGATTCTTCGTACCCCCTGGGCATTGCGTCCGATTTCCCTGATATCTCCCATGCTGGTGCGAAGGATCATACCCTCTGCAGACATGAGCATGATTTCATCGGATTCCCAGACTTGATGGAACGAAATGGCCGGCCCGTTTTTCTCCGTGACTTTGACGCTAATGACCCCTTTGCCGGCCCGTGATTGGAGCCGATATTCCTCTACCTGTGTGCGCTTACCATACCCGCGTTCGGTGACGGTCAGAATGGAGGATTGCGTTTCACTGGTAATCGTGACCATCCCAATGACTTCATTATTCTTGCCCAAGGTGATGCCCCTGACTCCGCGGGCCGTTCGCCCCACCGGACGGACATCTTCCTCACGAAAGCGAATCACAATACCCAGTCGGGTGCCCAGGAGAATTTCTCTCGTGCCATCCGTGATATCCACGCCGATGAGCCGGTCGCCTTCCTCCAGGGTCAACGCAATAATCCCGCCTTGCCTGGGATGGCTGAATGCGGCCAGATCGGTTTTCTTGATATAGCCTTTTTGCGTGGCCATCACGACATACTGGTCTTCGGCAAACACCCGGACCGGCAGGGTGGCCGTGACCCGCTCGCCTTGACTGATGGTTAATAAATTGACAATGGCTTTCCCTTTGCTGGACCGCCCGACATCGGGCAATTGGTACACTTTAAGCCAGTACACGCGACCGGCATCGGTAAAGAACAACAGGTAATCATGCGTTGAAGCTGTAAAGATTTGTTCAACAAAGTCTTCTTCTTTAATTCCCATGCCGACTTTCCCTTTTCCACCTCGGCGTTGAGCCCGATAGATGGAAACGGCATTCCGCTTAATATATCCGGCATGCGTAATGGTCACGACGACTTCTTCCTCCGCGATGAGATCTTCCATTTGTAACTCAGCTTCGGCAGGAAGAATCTGCGTGCGTCGCTCATCGGAATATTGCTCTTTGATTTCGACGAGTTCCTGCTTCACGATTTGTCGCACCATCGCATCAGACGCTAGGACGGTGCGCAAATGGGCAATGCGGGAGACCAGTTCGTTATATTCCTGTGTGAGCTTGTCCTGTTCCAGTTGAGTCAGACGCTGCAGCCGCATGTCCAAAATGGCTGTAGCTTGCACCTCGCTCAAGGTAAACCGGCTCACCAGGCCCTGGCGAGCGGTTTCGGGAGAAGACGCTCCACGGATCAGAGCGATGACCTCATCCAGGAACTCTAAAGCCCGCCTCAAGCCCTCTAAGATGTGGGCACGTTCTTCGGCCTTGCGAAGTTCGTACGCGGTCCGGCGAATCACCACTTCTTTCCGGTGTTCAAGAAACGCGGTCAAAATCTGTTTGAGGGTCAACACCTCCGGACGGTTCCCCACCAAGGCCAACATGATGACCCCGAAGGTCGTTTGCATCTGGGTGTGTTTATATAATTGGTTCAGCAGAACCGAAGGGTTTTCGTTTTTCTTCAGCTCGATCACCACGCGGAGTCCGTCCCGGTCGGATTCGTCGCGAAGATCGGAAATCCCTTCCACCCGTTTTTCGTGGATGAGATCGGCGATTTTTTCTATCAGTTTGGCTTTGTTAACCTGATACGGCAGTTCCGTTACGATGATACGCGCCCGTTCGGTCCGTTCATCCACCTCGATTTCGGCCTTCGCCCGAAGAGATAAGAGACCGCGTCCCGTTTCATAGGCGTCTTTGATCCCTTGCGTGCCATAGATAAATCCGGCGGTGGGAAAATCCGGCCCCGGAATGAACTCCATGAGCTCCTGAATGGTCACCTCGGGCCGTTCAACAAGGGCAATCAGCGCGGCGACGACTTCGCCTAGATTATGCGTGGGAATGTTGGTGGCATACCCGACCGCAATTCCTCCTGCTCCATTCACCAACAGATTCGGAATACGAGCCGGTAACACGATGGGCTCTTGGGACGACTCATCGTACGTCGGGGTAAAATTCACGGTCTCCCGGTCGATATCGACCAGCATTTCCTCGGCCAACTTGGTTAAGCGGGCTTCGGTGTAGCGCATGGCTGCGGGCGGATCGCCGTCAACCGAGCCATAGTTTCCCTGGCCATCCACCAGGGGATACCGCATATTGAAATCCTGGGCCATACGAACCAACGTGTCGTAAATGGCGGAATCACCATGCGGGTGATAGTTACCCATGATTTCGCCGACAATTTTTGCGGATTTTCTGTAGGGCTTCCCCGCAGCCAGGCCCATTTCATTCATGCCATACAGGATGCGCCGATGAACCGGCTTGAGCCCGTCTCGCACGTCCGGCAACGCCCGCCCGACAATGACGCTCATGGCGTAGTCCAAATAGGACAAACGCATTTCATCTTCAATGGCAACTTGCGTTAGACGTGGCTCAACCGGCATTCATCACTCCTCGAAAGGGATCATCGCCCTTCATGCTCTGCACGTTGACTGGATTGGCTCTGGCTCAGCATTCGGAGTCACCCGATCAAAAGAAGGCACCTGCTAGACATCCAAATTTCGAACTTCCAGGGCATGCTTTTGAATGAAGTTCCGTCGGGGTTCGACCTCATCACCCATTAAAATGGTAAAGATTTCATCCACGCCCGTCGTATCTTCTAAGGTCACCTGAAGGAGACTCCGGGTCTCTGGATTCATCGTGGTCTCCCACAGTTGTGTCGGATTCATCTCGCCCAATCCCTTGTAACGCTGGATGGACATGCCCTTCTTCCCGGTTTCTAAAAACTCTGTCACCAGATCCTGACTGTTGGAAAATTCCGATTCGATCTCTTTGCGTTTTAAGCGGTAGGGGGGTGGGCCCAATCCCAACGCCGAAGGAGAGATCTTTTGTAATTCCCTGAAATCTGCAGATCCCACCATGTCGTGAGTCAGATTCAAGAATTTCTGACTGCCATTCCCTGCCACTCTACAGAGGATATGGTGGGTCTGGTGCTCTTCATCTGTCTGAATCGTCAGATCCACGGTCCCTTCTGGGAATGCCAGGTGAAACCGGCGGGTGGCTTCCTCGATCAATACCTCCAAGTCACCACGGTTCTTTAACAAATCTTTGGTTAATTCCGGAAAATCCACTAACACGCGGAGCAAGGACGGTTCTATTTGCTTTTGCCCCTGGCGGGTTAAGAGCCCTTCAAAGGCCACCAGCTTATCTAATATCGGGATGAGTTCATCCCTGGTCACAAATGCGTTTTGTTCCGGAAGGAAAAGTTGAGTATCTTCTACGGCGAGATTAGACAAATAGGTATTCAATGCCGCTTCGTCTTTGAGATACTTTTCTCCCTTTCCTTTTTTGACTTTAAACAAAGGAGGCTGGGCAATATAGACATAGCCCCGCTCGATGAGTTCCGGCATCTGTCGGAAAAAGAAAGTCAGAAGAAGAGTCCGGATATGGCTGCCATCCACATCCGCATCGGTCATGATGATGATTTTATGGTAACGGGCCCGATTAATATCAAAGGCATCTTTATCTTCCTTGCCTTTTTCAGCATCCTCCCGTGGCCGACCGATTCCGGTTCCAATCGCCATGATGAGTGTTCGGATTTCTTCACTGACAAGCATTTTATCGAATCGAGCCTTTTCGACATTCAGGATTTTGCCTTTGAGAGGAAGGATCGCTTGTGAACGTCGATCACGCCCCTGCTTCGCGGATCCGCCTGCCGAATCCCCCTCCACGAGATAAAGTTCGCTGAATTGGGGATCTTTTTCGGAGCAGTCAGCCAATTTCCCTGGCAGTGACCCGCCATCCAATGCACCTTTTCTTCGGATCAGTTCCTTAGCTTTTCTTGCGGCTTCCCTGGCTCGTGCGGCATCCACAGACTTTCCGACAATTTTTTTGGCCACCGATGGATTTTCTTCCAGGTACGATCCCAAGGCTTCATTGACGGCCGACTCTACAATACCCTTGACCTCACTATTGCCTAATTTGGCTTTGGTCTGGCCCTCAAACTGCGGATTGCGGATTTTCACGCTCACGACGGCGGTTAACCCTTCCCGAACATCTTCTCCGCTCAACGACTCCGAATCTTTTTTAAACAAATCATTGGCGGTGGCGTAACTATTGATAGTGCGCGTCAAGGCCGACTTAAACCCGATGAGATGCGTGCCACCCTCACGGGTATTAATATTATTGGCAAAGGAATACAGATTCTCTGAATACCCTTCGTTATATTGAAGGGCCAACTGGAGAATCATCTCGGGTCTTTCCACCTCCACGACAATGGGAGGATGAATGGGGGATTTGGCTTCATTCAAATGTTCCACGAAGGAGACAATACCCCCTTTGTAACAAAACACCTGCTCCTTTTCTTTGCCCGTCCTGTCATCCCGTAAACAAATCTCCAGGCCCTTATTAAGAAAGGCCAATT
Source organism: Nitrospiria bacterium (assembly GCA_030430725.1). Classification (GTDB taxonomy): domain Bacteria; phylum Nitrospirota; class Nitrospiria; order Nitrospirales; family UBA8639; genus Nitrospira_E. Next base: position 6,423 of record JAUIKP010000064.1, on the reverse strand, counting down.
CTCGAAGTCGTTGAGCCAGGACATCAAAACTGAATTCAACGGTTTCAAAAATAAGGGGATCCGGTTTAAAAATGACTTTCGTTCCGCGTTTTTTGGTGATCCCTGCGACCGTTAAGGGGGTCTGCGGCTTCCCACGTTCATACTGTTGTTCAAACACTTCCCCATTTTGCCAAATTTCCAATTCCAACCATTCCGAGAGGGCATTCACGACCGAGATACCTACGCCATGTAACCCACCCGAGACCTTATAGGCACCCTCCTCAAATTTTCCGCCCGCATGAAGGACGGTTAATGCGACTTCGGCGGCCGATTTTTTCTGGGTGGAATGCATGCCGGTGGGAATTCCCCTTCCATTATCCGAAACCAAGACGCTTCCATCCACTTGGAGCACAACCTGTATTTCATTTCCATAGCCGGCCATGTGTTCATCCACACTATTATCAACAACCTCATAAACCATATGGTGCAGACCATCGACACCTGTGCTGCCGATATACATGGCCGGTCGTTTTTGAACCGCTTGCAGTCCTTCCAGAACACGGATCTGATCGGCATCGTACCGGGTATCCGAATGTGGACGGTCTGCAGAGTGAACAGATTCTTGGCTAGGGTTTTTTGCGGATTCCATACAATTTTAGGCTTTGACTGCGTGTGGAAGAAGAAACGTCTGTTGGGTCAAATCCGTCAAACCTTCACGGGCATTACCACGGCTTTGAACGTGGGATTTCCCTGTTCCTGAATCAAACATGGGCTTAGGGGTGTTTCCATTTGAAGGGTCAGCGTTTCCGTTTCAATGACGGATAACACATCCAGGAAATACCTGGCGTTAAATCCCGTAGAAAAATTCTCTCCCACAAATTTAGCCGGGATGTCTTCATCCGCTTCTCCTAAATCCGGACTTTTTGAAGAAAGATGAATGTGATCGGGATTGATGGACAATTTCACGGCATGGGCCTTATCTTTCGATAGGATGGCCACTCTTCGAAGGGCACCCTCCAAATCGGACTTGTTGACGGTAACTTTTTTGGGGCTATCTTTCGGTACCACCTGCTGGTAGTTGGGATAGGTCCCTTCCATAATGCGGGAGGTTAACACCAACCCGCTTTTCCGAAGGATCAACATATTTTTTGTAAACCCAAGGAACGGTTGTTCGTCGTCTTCTTCCAAGAGTCGCCGGATTTCTATGGCCGCTTTTTTGGGAATAATGACCTTAATTTCTGCTGAGGGGATAGCGGCTTTCTCAGGAGTCACTTCCTGCTCAGCCCAAGCTAATCGATGGCCGTCGGTTCCCACCAAACGAAGCGTCACTGTAGCTCCTGAAGGAATCAGGGTGAGAAGGAGGCCGTTCAACACATATCGGGTATCTTTTTCCCCCACGGCAAAGACCGTCTTTTTCAAAAGCTGCAACAATCCTTGGGCGGGGAGCGCCATTAACCCTTCCCGTTCAATAGTTGGAAGGGCAGGGTAATCCTTACTGGGTAAACCCACCACACGAAATTGGCTTTTTCCAGCCTTCACCGTCACCCAATTATTTTCCCCCACCAACAATTCAATATCGGAATGCCGGATTTCTTTCAAAATATCAAAAAGGGTTCGAGCGGAAAATGTGACCGACCCGGGCTCATGGACCGTGGCCTTATAAAGCCCTCTCATGCCAATTTCTAAGTCAGTGGCCACAATATCCAAACCTTCCGGCTTGGCCTCTAAAAGAATATTCGCCAGAATAGGCATGGTATTTCGCTTCTCCACCACTCCCTGTACGCGTTGGAGTGCGGTTAACAAGTCCTCCCTGGTTATTTTAATTTTCATAGGTGTCCTATCAACGGTGGTGTTAGCCCTTACCGATTTCTTCTTTCAAGCTTTCGATTGTGGCTCGAAGAGTGGAATCCGTTTCCTGAGCCTTCTGGACCTGCTTACAAGCATGAATAATTGTTGTATGGTCCTTTCCCCCAAAATCTCTTCCTATTTCCGGAAAGGAGGAGTCCGTCATATCGCGACTCAGGAACATCGCAATTTGGCGAGGATACACTAAGGTTTTTGTTCGTCGTTTCGACTTCAAATCAGATATCTTGACATGGAACCGGTTGGCGACCACTTCTTGTATATCCTCTGTCGTGATCACCTTCCGTTTTCCACCAAGAAGGTCACGGAGGATGTGTTTGGCCATGTCCGCTGTAATTTTTTGACCGGTGAGGGAGGCATAGGCGCCAAGACGAATCAGGGCCCCTTCAATTTCACGAATATTGCTTTTTAAATTCGCCGCCAACAACTGAATGACTTCCTCATTGATGGCGATACCTTCTTCCTCTGATTTTTTTCGGAGGATGGCGATTCGGGTTTCGACATCAGGTGGTTGAAGGTCGGCAATCAGCCCCCACTCAAAGCGGGACCGAAGCCGTTCTTCCATTGAAGGCATTTCTTTTGGAAAACGATCACTCGATAAAACGATCTGTTTTCCAGCTTCATAGAGAGAATTAAATGTGTGAAAAAATTCCTCTTGTGTCCGTTCTTTCCCTGCTAAAAATTGAATGTCGTCAATGAGCAGCATATCCACATTTCTGTATCGCCTTCTCAATTCAATCATTTTGTCATAACGAATGGAGTTAATGACCTCATTCGTGAATTGCTCGGTCGTGACATACGCAATACGTAGATCTCCATGATCAGCAATATAATTACCTATAGAGTTAAGAAGATGCGTTTTCCCCAACCCCACTCCCCCATAAATGAATAAGGGGTTATAGGCTTTGGCAGGTGATTCTGCGACAGCGAGACACGCAGCATGGGCAAATTGATTACTCCCTCCCACGACAAAGTTTTTAAAGGTATATTTTGGGTTGGGAAGAGGTTGACGTCTTACTCTTTGAAGTTGAGCGGGCCCACGGGTTTCTCGGACTTCAGTTTTGAGCTGGGGCGATGGTTCTCCATCTCCATCCTGCTCTTTCATGACAAAAATAATCTCTGCCGGATTCACACCTTCGACATGATGGAAGGCCTCTTTAAGTAAATCTTTATAGTTTCTGCCTAACCATTCCCCAAAAAATCTATTGGGAACACGGATATGAACTTGATCTTCCGTAAGACTCTCTAAAACCAGCGGTTGAAACCACGTCTCAATTGTGTCATCGCCTACACGAGGGCTGACAAAATTCAACACGTCAACCCAAACTTTATCATTGTTAATATTAGGTAAATTCAACTTATTCACAATATTATTCACAGATGTTAATAGTAATCACCCCAAACATGAGTCTGACCTCTTTTATTAGACATTTTCTGATTCCTATCAACACTCTCTACCATAAACTTCATGCCATTTATCCACAACTTCCACCATGATAAATTTAAATCCCAAAACACTTTTTCTATCCAAATTTAAAGGTGTTTAGAATTTAAAAAGTCGTTATCCCCACTATGCCCTCTCCCTACTACCACTATTCCTACTATTTCTCTCTCTTCTTTTATAACAAAGAAGAAGAGGGATAGTTATATCACCAAAGCCAAATCCGCCAAAAATATTTTTTCCAAAAATCCCTGATAGGAAATTGACTCATGTGGTCTAGAATCTTTTTTTTCTTCCCCTTCACAACTTAATACAAAAACCTGTGAGTTCGGAAAATGTTGTAAACCCAATCCATTCTGAAGAAGCAAAACGGATAGATCCATTTCCGCTAAAGAAGAATCCGTTTCCGGAATGAACGTATCCCAGTCGTACTGGTTTTTCGTACAGATATATAAAATGTTTCTCATTGGCGGTACGGTTAAAAGGTTAAAACGCGATCAGCATGAGAAACGAGTGAAGCTATTTGAGAGGGAGACGACTCCTGAATGGTAAATTCCTGATCAAGGGCAAAGGTCTTTCCGCTCCCTATAGGGACCACAATCGGCAATTCTAAATTTTTGATAGCCGGAAGATATTTTTCAAGAATTTCGCCATCAGGAAGGTCATCGGCCTCATCAGAAATTAACTGCCTGGCATTTTCTAAAAGAATAATCTTTACCGGATTGGGACCGGTAGATAATCCCAACGCAATTCGCATAGCTTCCGAGGCCCGATGGGTGCGGGTGGGGTCTTCTCGAATAAGGATAACCAGATTTTTTGGCATCCCTTATTGATACCTTGGGTTAATACGTAAAATGCTGGATTTGTTAATGAAATTTATGGAGGATAGTTTTTGAATAAAAAAAATATCGTTTCCTATTGAAAAATAAGAAAAAAACCCTAACATCAGGTAGGAAAAATGTCAAGAAAAAACCGAAGATATCTTGTCCTACAGTTATGAGGCTAAGGATTGAATTTTTTGAGAAATTTCTTTTAGTTTCACGGATTCCTGGGATTTGGTCGTCATATTCCGGATGATGGCCGTTTCTGAGCGGGCTTCATCATCCCCGAGGATAATGGCATAACCGGCTCCAAGTTTATCCGCGGATCGAAGGAGCGATTTTAAATTGACACTTTTATAGTCTGTGTCTGCCTGTATGCCTAGCTCCCTCAGTTCGTTGAGAAGTTTAAAGGCTAAAGGTTTGGCTTCCTTTCCAAATCCGGCGACAAAAAATAAAGGAGTTTGGGGGGAAGCTATTTGTTCAGGAAGAAGAAGGGCCACTCTTTCTAGTCCAACGGCAAATCCAATAGCAGGAGTCGAGGGACCCTGAAGTAAAGCGACTAATCCGTCATAACGTCCTCCTGCTCCAATAGTGCTTTGTGCGCCTAAGTGCGGAGAGGTAATTTCAAAGGTTGTACGTGAATAGTAATCCAGGCCTCTCACTAATCTGTAGTTCAGGGAAAATGGGATGTCTATGCCATTCAGCCCTTCGAGGATACGTTGAAAATGAGAGGCCGATTCCGGGGAAAGGTGGTCGAAAAGAGTTGGAGCGTCCTGAGTGGCTTCCTGACAAATCGGAACTTTACAATCAAGAATCCTGAGGGGGTTTGTGGAGAACCGACGCTGGCAGTTCCCGCAGATCCCCCCTAGTTTAGGAGAAATAAACCGTTTGAGTTCTTGAATATAGTGTTCACGGTCTTGAGGGTTACCGATTGAATTTATATGCAAGGTGAGATCTTTAAGTCCCAGTGAGCAAAAAAATCTCCATAACAGGGCAATTACTTCGACATCCATGAAGGGGTCTTCAATCCCGAAGGCTTCAACCCCAAATTGGTGAAATTGCCGGTATCGACCTGCTTGCGGTCGTTCATGACGGAACATCGGGCCCAGGTAATACAGTTTTCGTGTAGAGGGTGATTCCAACAGATGGTGTTCCAACACAGCTCGCACCACCCCAGCTGTTCCCTCAGGACGTAACGTCAGAGAACTCCCATCTCGATCAGGAAATGTATACATCTCCTTCTCTACAATATCGGTTTCTCCTCCTATACTTCTGGCATAGAGTTCGGTGGACTCGAATATCGGAATTCGTATTTCGGAAAAGCCGGATTGGGCAGCAAGGGTATGGGCCAATGTTTCCATATAGCGCCATTGAGGGGTTTGTTTTGGCAAAATGTCCTTAAGACCCTTAATGGAACGTAACACGGTCAGCCTTATTCTGTTGAAGAATATATTGGAAAAGGAGAATCCGACTATATCTTCCCGCCAGAATCCAGTCAACGAATCCAACGAATCAATGGGGTAATGTATCACCTAAGGAGGGAGACAATTCGTTTGACTCTTGCTCTTTCCACCCATAAAATGGCGTGTTCATAAGAAATTGGCTAAAAGGAGAACAATGCCGTGTCAATGACCTATCGACAGCCCTCTAATTTAAAAAGAAAACGAGATCATGGCTTCAGAAAGCGCATGAGCACTAAGAATGGGAGAAAAGTTCTTGCCCGTCGTCGAAAGAAGGGCAGGTATCGCTTAACGGTTTCTGATGAGTAGGGGGAGGGCTTCCCGTTTTTTTTAAAGAAAAAATATGAATATGATGGAGTGAAGGCCAATGGGTCTGTCGTGCGGAACCCATTTTTTACCCTCCTTGTTAGTCGTGTACCTAATCATGATCCATCCCGTATAGGAATTGTCGTTGGTCGGCGGGTGGGCAAAGCTGTAACGAGAAATCGGCTGAAACGGATTTTTCGTGAACTGGTCAGAGAATCGCAATCTGGCATGGCCGGTGGTTTTCATTGCATTGTTTACCCCAAAATCATGGTTTTGAGGGTGAGGTATCAGAAAATTAGGGAAACTTGGAGGGGCACATTAGCCCAGGTTGGTCTTCTTTAAGTAACAATGATAGCTTCGGTATTGAAAAAAATTATTTCAGTCTACCAATATGGGGTTTCCCCGTTCATGGGAACCTGTTGCCGTTTTGAACCTACATGTTCTCATTATGGCTTTGAGGCTATCCATAAACATGGCGCGATGAAGGGTGCGGTCTTACTGGCCGGTCGAATTCTCAAGTGTCATCCATTCCATCCTGGGGGGCTGGATCCGG
>JAUIKP010000063.1 GCA_030430725.1 Nitrospiria bacterium | reverse complement strand
GTCCGGCGGCGGGCTTCCCTGGTATTCAGCCCTGTCTGAGGATTGACTCCCAGGCGTTGAGTGACGTCCGGGATAGAAAGAGTATGCCAGACCGTGTCGGCCTGTGATGGGGGAGGGATCCCTTCGGTTGCGTCGGACTGGTTGGTCATCTTGCTTGGTGAAATTTCTTAACTTTCTTTAATTTGATACATCCTGTGGCATGCCACGCATCTCGTCGTGATCGTCGACAGACGGTGGAGAATGTCTTGTGATGTCGTACCCCCGGTGATCGCATCCGCCAATTCGTCAAAATCCCGATGGACGGACATTCCAAGCTGTTTGAGGGGAAGAGGAAGTTTAAGCATGAGTGAAGGATTGTCATCTACGGCCATCTTCATTCCGGCCGAACGGGCTGCCGCCGCAGCCTGAGCATGTCCGTGGGTCTGGTCCGGATCGCTCAAGCCCGTCACGATGCCATGGACGGCCTGAAGAAGTTGCCGCATTTCCGTCAGGATAAAGTCACGTTCAGTTGGAGCCAGATGCACAATAGTCCGGCCATCGGCTGAAGGGGTGGTTGCCCCTTGAATGAACAACCAACCCAGCACGCCGGCGCTGACTATCCAGAGCATGAGAGCGATCCGGCAAAGATTTTTTGAGAAGGATGGTGAAGATGACAATGAGAATCTCCTTAATTTTTCAAGAATCTGTGGTTCCCCTTCCTGTAGACACCAGGCTTGCTGGGCTCAGGAATGGACTTCATGGTGGGAATCAACTGGGGCATTTTTCTACATGACTGATGATTTTGACTGTGCCTCTTTTCCCCAATGTTCCGGATCATAGTTTTCGGACTGTTCCAGATTGTTGAGGTTTTGCTAGCTATATCTATCACTCTCAAGCTTTCACACAATAAGGCATATCTCTTGCCAAATACATTATCTGTGAGTGCAGACGACAGGGATACTCAGGTGAATTGAAGGGAAGCCGATGATCCAAATCCGTATTCATGGCAGAGGAGGGCAGGGTGTGGTGACTGCCGCCGAGCTGCTGGCGTTAGCGGCATTCCGGGATGGAAAGGAGGCGCAGGCCTTTCCCAGTTTTGGTTCTGAACGGACCGGTGCACCGGTGACCGCATTCTGCCGGATCAATGCGCAACCGATTCGCAGTCGGGAGCCGGTCTACCATCCGGATGTGTTGCTGATCCAGGACTCCACCCTGCTGCATCAGGTGGATGTTTTTGGGGGATTGGCCGAGTCAGCCTTTGTTCTCATTAATTCCGCACGAGATATTGACGCCCTTCATCTTACGGACTTTGTTACCTGCCATCCCGGTGTCCAGATGCATACACTCCCGGCATCCGATCTGGCTCTGAAACATCTTGGGCGACCGTTTGCCAATATCGGGATGGTAGCCGGTTATGCGGCCCTGACCGGGGAAGTCAGCAAAGCTTCGGTGAATCAGTCGATCACGGAGAAGTTTCCTGGACGGATTGGAGAATTGAACGGGGCAGTGGCCGCAGAGGTGTATGACTTTGTTGCGGCAAATTTGGCCAGGGTGTAATGCAATCAAGGAATCAATGGACGACCATGAAACATCATATTGAAGGATCTCAAGCCGTGGCCCATGCCGTCGCTTTGTGTCGGCCTGAAGTGATGGCGTGTTATCCGATCTCTCCTCAAACGCATATTGTCGAAACCCTTTCACGTAAGGTGAAAGCGGGAGAAATCGGCAATAGTCAATTCCTGAATGTCGAATCGGAGTTCGGCGCCTTAAGTGTGCTGATCGGCGCCTCCGCCATGGGCGCGCGAACCTATACCGCGACGACGAGCCAGGGCCTCTTGTTCATGGCCGAGGCCGTCTATAACGCGGGGGGATTGGGACTTCCCATTGTCATGACCATTGCCAATCGCGCCCTCGGCGCGCCGATCAATATCTGGAACGATCATTCGGACAGTATGTCCATGCGGGATGCCGGGTGGATTCAGTTGTTTGCGCAGGATAATCAAGAAGCCGTCGATCTTCACATTCAAGCCTTCCGTCTGGCCGAGGAACTGAGTTGTCCGGTGATGGTGTGCATGGACGGCTATATTCTGACCCATGCCTATGAGGTGGTGGATCTCCCCACGCAAGAGCAGGTGGATGCATACGTTCCGGCGTTTGAACCGGTTCAAGTGTTAGACCCGCAAGATCCCGTATCCATTGGCGCGATGGTCGGGCCGGAAGCCTTTGCGGAGGTGCGTTATCTCGCGCATGACAAGCATCTGCGAGCGGTCGAGGCGATCCCACGACTCTCTCGGGCTTTCGAGGATATTTTTCAGCGTCGGTCTGGTGGACTGTTGAAGGCTTATCACACGAATGAGGCGGAAACCGTTCTGCTGGCACTGGGATCGGTGAACGGTACCATTAAGGACGCGGTAGATGATTTGCGGAAAGAAGGATGGCCGGTCGGTTCTCTTGCGCTCTGTGCATTTCGTCCCTTCCCCTCCCATGCTCTTCGCCAGGCGGTTCAGGATGCCAAGCGGATCATTGTTTTTGAAAAAGACCTGGCAGTGGGAAAGGGGGGGATTGTGTCCAGCGATGTGAAGATGGCACTTCGGGGTTTACCAACTATCGTGGATACGGTGATCGCGGGGCTTGGAGGGCGCCCGATTCCGAAAGCCTCGGTCATTGATACGGTAAAGCAGGCGTGCCTGGAGGGTTTGGAGGAACCCCATTTCCTCGATCTGAATTGGGACGCCATTAATCGGGAATTGACCAGACAACAGGCGCAGCGGCGTTCGGGACCCACCGCAGAAAATATTCTCCGGGAAATCGGTGCTCCCGGCGCATCGCCCATTTAATTCTTAGTCGTGAGGCCGGTATGTCCTATCAACGAGTGAAATTTTATCAAACGGGAACCTTCACGATTGGCAACCGGTTACTGGATGAATCCAATCGCACGGTCCAAGCCGGGATGGATCGAACCAATTCACTCAATTCCGGCCATCGTGCCTGCCAGGGGTGCGGTGAAGCCCTGGGGGCCCGCTATGCCCTTGATGCGGTGATGCGCGCCACGCATCAGCAAATGGTTGCGGTGAATGCTACCGGCTGTTTGGAAGTGTTCTCCAGTCCCTATCCGGAAAGTGCCTGGCAGATACCCTGGCTGCATTCATTGTTCGGGAATGCTCCGGCGGTGGCGAGCGGCGTGGCGGCAGCTTTGCGTGCCAAAGGTCGGAAGGATGTTCGTGTCATCGCCCAGGGGGGAGATGGTGCCACGGTTGATATCGGGTTTGGGTGTTTGTCCGGGATGTTCGAACGCAATGATGACGTGTTGTATGTTTGTTACGACAACGAGGCCTACATGAACACGGGAGTGCAGCGTTCAGGATCCACCCCGCCACGGGCCTGGACCAATACCACGCAGGCTGTGGGAGCCCACCCCGGCAATCCCATGGGCATTGGAAAAAATCTCCCACGTATTGCGATGGCCCACGGTATTCCCTATGTGGCCACGGCCTCGGTGGCTGATCTCCATGATCTGGAAGCCAAAGTGACGAAGGCCATGAAATTCAGGGGCGCACGGTATATTCATATCCACGTGCCCTGTCCGCTAGGCTGGAAGTCCGATCCTGCGCATACGATCAAGGTCGCCCGCCTGGCGGTGGAATGTGGCCTCTTTCCCTTGATTGAAGCCGAAGGGGGCGAAGTGACCGATCGAACGCCTATTAGAGAAAAAGTTCCTGTCGAGCCATACCTCGAACTTCAAGGTCGGTTCAAACACCTTTTTCATCCACGGGATGCGCGTGCGCTTGAAACGATTCAGGCGATTGCGGATGCGAATATTCATCGGTATCAGCTACTTCCTGTAAAGGCATGAGATGGAACGGAAACCCTTTGCCATTACCTTGAACCCTGCTTCAAGCCTGGCTAATCATACGGGCAACTGGCGGACGATGCGTCCGGTCTATGTTGATCATCTTCCGCCCTGTAATCAGGGCTGCCCGGCTGGTGAAAATATTCAAGGCTGGTTGTATGAGGCAGAGGAAGGGAAATATGAGCAGGCCTGGCGAAAAATTATGGAAGAGAATCCTTTTCCGGCGATTCATGGTCGCGTGTGTTATCACCCGTGTGAAACGGCCTGTAATCGAGGCCAGCTCGATGAGCCCGTGAGCATTCATGCTGTTGAGCGATTTTTAGGCGATTATGCGATTGAGCAGGGTTGGCAGGTGAAGGCGGGCGTGGAAACCGGAAAGCGGGTCCTGGTCGTCGGCGCGGGACCGAGCGGTCTCTCTGCTGCGTATCATCTCGCCCGTTTGGGACATGCGGTGACAATCATTGAAGCGGGGCCGAAGCCGGGGGGCATGATGCGGTTCGGGATTCCACAATACCGTCTGCCCCGGAATGTCCTGGACGCCGAAATTGCTAGAATTGTCGCCATGGGCGTCTCGATCCATCTGAATCAAAAAGTCGAGAATTTAGAAAAGACCATCAAAGAGGGCGGGTTCGATGCCGTGTTTCTGGCCATTGGGGCTCATCTGAGTAAACGGGTTAATATCCCCGGCAGGGATGCCGGCCGGATGATCGATGCCTTGGGATTCCTTAAAGGAATGGATGGCCGGGCTGTTCCCAAGATCGGTCGGCGGGTTGTCGTTTATGGTGGAGGTGATACGGCTATTGATGCCGCGCGAACCGCCAAGCGCCTGGGTGCCGAAGAAACCATCCTGATTTATCGGCGTGATCGCGGACATATGCCCGCCCATGATTTTGAAGTGGAAGAAGCCTTGGAGGAGGGGGTGCTGACCCGATGGTTGCATACGATCAGGCAAGTGGACAATACGACGTTGACCGTTGAAGAGATGACACTGGATGAGCAGGGGCGCCCTCAACCCACCGGCAGGATTGAGACCTTGGAAGCCGACACGGTTATTCTGGCGGTGGGCCAGGACGTGGATACGGGGTTTTTAGAGGATGTGCCGGGATTGGATATTTCGTCCGATGGGGTGATTCAAGTCGATGCCTCAATGATGACCGGGCGTGCGGGAGTGTTTGCCGGGGGGGATATGGTTCCAGCAGAGCGCACGGTGACGGTGGCCACAGGCCATGGGAAAAAAGCGGCACGGCATATTGATGCGTATCTCCGCGGAAGTGAGTATCGGAAACCATCGCCTAATACCGTTGCGGCTTATGACCGGCTCAATACCTGGTATTACACCGATGCGGATAAAAATCGACAGCCCTACCTGGATCTGGCCAGGCGTCGCGCCAGCTTTGAAGAAGTGGTTGGCGGCTTGGATTCGGACACGGCTTTGCTCGAAGCCCGACGCTGTCTCTCTTGCGGGAATTGCTTTGAGTGCGATACCTGTTATGGCGTGTGTCCGGACAATGCCATTATCAAATTGGGGCCGGGTCAACGGTACGAAGTGAATTATGACTATTGCAAGGGATGTGGTGTGTGCGCGGAGGAATGTCCTTGCGGCGCCATCGATATGGTTAAGGAAGTCAGATAGGGACAGAACAGGTGTTCGCACACCGGAGTTGGGTATTGGAAACAGGTACGAAGCGATTTTTGACCGCAATACACACGGCACAGAGGATGTGTCACACCCGGGAGACGATGTATGAAATACTTATTAGCAGTTGATGGATCGGATCAATCGGTCGATGCAATACGGGCGTTTGAAGCGCTGAGCCCGGCGGAGAGCCTGATGGTGTTACATGTGGTGAATGTGCCGGGTATCCCCTATCCGTCCATCGGGGCGGGGATTGCGAAAGATTTGAGGATGGCGGTGGACAAATCCATGAGGGAAGAAGGCGAACGCATCATTGAGCAGGCATTGTCCCTCCTGCCTCTTCATCCGGGATCGGTCATGAGACGACTGGAAATGGGTACTCCTGCCGAGGTCATTCTTACCATGGTCAAGGAGAAGGGAATCGATCTCGTGGTATTGGGCGCCAGGGGTATTGGTCAGATTCGAGAGCAGATGTTCGGGAGCGTTTCGCATCGTGTGATGACCCATGCATCGTGTTCGACCCTGATCATTAAAAAGCCCATTCGCAAGATCCAGCAGGTATTAATTCCTGTTGAAAGCCAGGAAGACGCCAAAGTGGTGGTGGGGTTTTTGAAAAAGAAGCCGTTCCGGGAGCCGATCACTGCGACCGTTCTGCATGTCATTCCGTTTTCAGAACCGGTCTGGCCGGTGGGGGCGATGATTTCTCCGGAATTTCGACAAGAGATGATCGCCTATGGGGAGAAATTTACAAACGGGCTTAGCGCGGAATTGAAGCAGATGGGGCATGAGGCCAAAGGGATTGTCGTCGTCGGGGCACCCTCACGCACGATCCTTGAGGAAGCGAACAAGAATGCCGCTGATGTGATCCTGATGCGAACACATAGCCGATCCGGCGTCAGTCGCTTTCTGTTGGGGAGCGTCTCTCATTCCGTGGCGCATCACACTGAGTCTTCAATTTTGTTTGTGCGTGAATGACTAGGTCTAAAGGATGTATCTGGACGAACAATCCCTTTCCGAGGTTGTATGCATAAAACCTGGTACCTTTTTGGTGCAATTGCGATAGGCGTGTTCGTTTTTCTCTATCTGGTGTTTTGGTGTCCCAGCCCCTGCCAGTAGAGGCCAATTTCGATTCCAAGCGTATGTCCTCCTTCACCCTCCTGCGACCTATTCTTTTGTTGTCGATTGTGTAACCCTGTCCAGCGGCAATTCCGGAAGAGGTCGATCTGGTCGCCTTGAAATGGTAAAATAAAGATTGGGTCCCCTGTCCTGCCAAATTTTTCGGCCTGTTCAGGCCACTCCTGAAGAATCTGCATCTAGAGATTAGGGGGATTAAGTTCTTATACATATTTGTGCTTATGGACATTCGGGCCCACCATATGAGGCTATGGGGAACAATATCAGGGCCGTATAAGTTGGTGGCGCCTTTGAGGCGCTCAAAAGCTGACAGGCGACAAAAAACTAGATTGTCCGTTATAATAAAGAGAGGGATGAAAAAGGAGGAAAGTTTCCTCTTTTCAGAAGGATTTTAATACATGACTAATACATCAGTCAGAAAAAGGGTTTCACTGCTTCTAGGGTTATTATTGACCCTTAATATAGTTTCTGCCAACACTCTTGGGGCAAGTCCGTCCGTTCATCAGATTCCGCATCTGATCATTCCCATCCTGGGGACATCTCTCAACCAGCAATTCAGGCCGGTGGGCATGGTGAGCCAGGTGGTGATTGATGTCTATGAACGTCAGGATCGCAACGGCCTTCAAATCCAATTTCATACCGAACCAGGAAATTTTTCCTTGTTTGCCCGTCAGTCGATCCATGCAGCCATCACCCGGGCGATGGCTGCTGCCAATCTTCCGTCGGAATCCTGGACTGTCCTCCTGAAATTTCCCTATACCGGCCTCACGGTGTACGGGGAAAGCCTTTCGGCCATGGTGGGTCTGAGCGTGGTGTCCATGATCAAAGGAGATCATCTTCTGGAAGGTCGGGCCTTAACCGGGACGATCACGGAAAGGGGATCGATCGGAGCGGTGGGAGGGCTTCAACTCAAAATTTTAGCTGCCTACGAAAATCACTTTCAGCGTGTGTTGGTTCCCAGCGAGTATGATGTACGGGATGGAGATTGGCGTACACCGTTTTTGATGCAGGTCTCCCCGGTTGGGACGGTCGATGAAGCCTACTTTGGGCTGACCGGTCACCATTTGGCGACCCTTCCCTAAGTCCTGCCTTTCAGTTTTCCTGCAGTTTCCCGTCCAATGGATCCTGGGCCTCCTGCCCCAGAATCTCTGAGGTAAAACTCAATAAATGACCTCCCGCAGTATGGGAAATTTTTCTGACTTTCGCCAACAATCCGGTGCTCTTTTGTTTGAGTCGGTCCTGTCCGCTTGAGGATTCCCTTCCGGGGTCTGTTATAAAAGCCGCCAGTGGCGTTCCCTGCCTCCGCCGGAGCGGCTTCCCGCAGGCAGGTCGCCATTTTTCCGTGCTCATGTACTACCCGTACGCTCCGCGCGTCAAAACGGCTGCGGCCTTCCCTTCGACATGACTCAGGGCAGGACTGGACGGACCCTTCGGGAAGACTCAGGGCATGCTTTTTTGAACCGACCCGAAGCTTTTAAAGAGTCATCTCATCCTGGGCAAATTTGCCCTTGAACATCTTTATTATTCAACACTCCCTTCCCCAATTCTTTCTAAAAATTATGGCATCATCGGAGGAAGGTCTTCTTTGGTCAGTGTTAAAAAATGTGTTGCGCAGGAGATGCAGGGATCATAACTGCGAATCAGCTCTTCGCATTTCATCGCGGTTTCCTGATCGTTCAAATGAAGGATGCCGGGTAGGAGGGTTCGAAGATCGTCCTCCATGCGGCGTTGGTTTTGGGAGGTTGGCGGTACAATCTTGGCGAGGCGAATGGTTCCATCCGCCTGAACCTCATAACGATGGTATAAAAGGCCTCGCGGGGCTTCGGTCGCGGCCATACCGGTCCCGGCGCGGAGTGTCACTGGGACGTCTGGAGTATTTGGCTGCTCATACTGGTCAATGAGCCGAAGGGCTTCGTCGAACGCATAGAGCACTTCCACTGATCGTGCCACGATACCCATGGACGCGTGGTTGAAAGGGGGGACTAATCCCGTGCTCTGTAAGACGTCTTTGGTTAATAACGAGAGCTGGTCCTGGTTGAGAGCGAGCCGGGCTAACGGCCCTGTGAGATACGATTGTCCATTCAACGTGCAGTGGAGGGCATTGGAATAGGGTACTTGTTCTTCATGGAAATGGCGTTCGAACTCTGATGGGGCCATGCGGTGTCCTTGATTGGTGACGACGTCGCCTTCATTCATTGGATATTCAGAAGGTCCTCGAAGGGCGAGGAAGGTATAGCCCTGTTCGGGATCTTGAAATTCAAATCCGCTCACCCACCGGAGCGTTTCCGCAGCGGCATCTCTGGCCCAAAGGAATTCGTCCTTCAGCCCATGTAAGGCATTCCTGGTCGGCACGTTGGAGAATCCGCCGATCTTCACCGAAACCGGATGCACCGATCGTCCCCCTAACAGCGTTAACAGATCATTGCCCGCCTTCTTCATTCGAAGGCCTCGCTTCACCAGATCGGGGTGGGAACGGGCCATTTCAAGCCCGCTGTCGAATCCCAAGAAATCAGGACCCTGGAGCATATAAATGTGCAGAACATGACTTTCGATCCATTCCCCGCAATACAGAAGTCGACGTAAATCGCGAAGGCTTTGTGACATCTTGACATCGAAGATTTGTTCCAGGGCATGGACGGCACTCATTTGATACGCTACCGGACAGATGCCGCAAATACGGGCCACGATATCGGGTACTTCGGTGACGTGACGCCCCTGAAGGAAGGCTTCAAAAAACCGTGGAGGTTCAAAAATCCGGAGTTGTACATCCCGGACTTGACCATCCTGGACGGTGATGTGAAGGGCCCCTTCCCCTTCTACCCTGGCCATCATGTCGACTTTGATGGTTCTCGATTGATCAGGGCCTGCTTGTGGATCGTTCATTGGCGTACCTGCGATTTTCAATTAGGAAAACATGAAGGAACCTGTGATTCCAGGGGGATGTGAAAAAGGTCCATCCTGTCCTGGCCTGAGGCAGCCAAATGAAAGGCCGCAAGGAGCGCGAGAAGGATGAGGCGTGAGAGTCCTGCGAGCCAGGAGAATGCTGTTGGTGGCCCGTTCGGCCGGACTCAGGGGGTGCTTTTTCACATTCACTATCTGGAGTCCCAGGCATCACTTTCCTTCTGGAACGGCTGAACCGATCCGTTAATTCCTCGAAAACGGCGAACCATTTCCAGGGGAATGAGTTGCAGATGCTCATGAAATTGTTTGGCCAAAGAACCGGTATTTGGGGGCACTCCGGGAATCACCGAATCCTGTTCGGCCGGGCCAAAGCATCCATAACACTCCCGACCCATAGCGGGGCAGATAGCCCCGCACCCGGTTCGCGTCACCGGCCCAAGACAGGGCAATCCCTTCGCGACCAGGACGCAGACATGTCCCTGGCGTTTACAGTCCAGGCATACACTGTGTGCGGGAATGCTGGGTGTCACGCCACTCAGTAAATCGGTGAGAACTCGAAGAAGTTGTGACTTATCAATCGGGCATCCCCACAATTCATAGTCCACTTTGACGTGTTCGGAAATAGGAGTCGATGTGCTGAGGCTGTGTATGTATTCGGGGCTGGGATACACCGTTCGCTTGAAGGCTTCCACATCGCCCCAATTCCGAAGAGCCTGAATGCCGCCGGAAGTCGCACAGGCGCCAATGGTGATCAAGGTGGTGGTCTGTTGCCGGAGATCGAGAACTCGAGAAAGATCTTCAGGACAGGTAATGGAGCCTTCCACGAACGTAATATCATACGGGCCCGGCTGCATATTGCTGGAGGCTTCGGGGAAATAGGCGATGTCGAAGGCCTCTCCCAACGCCAGCAAATCGTCCTCCATATTCAGAATGCTTAACTGGCATCCGTCACAAGAGGCAAATTTCACCACCGCAATCCGAGGGCGAGGCCTGGTTGAAGGATGCTGAGTTGGGGTAGTTGTTTGGTCCATTGTAATCAAATCCCCTCATTGGTAAGGAGGGGTGAAGGGGAGGTAGAGATTTTTCCAGGTCAAAAAGTGGCCAACTGTGCTGATGTCTCCTCTAACAAAAGACGACGGCTTCTGGTTCTACTCACACGCCCACTTTTCCGAAATACGGCACCAGCCGGTCCAATCGCATCACGGGCCCGTCTTTACAGACAAAAAACGGCCCGAGCTGACAATGCCCGCAGAGTCCGATGCCGCATTCCATATGCCGTTCCAACGACACATACATA
>JAUIKP010000062.1 GCA_030430725.1 Nitrospiria bacterium | reverse complement strand
TCCCAGCTGCGGTGGCGGGTCATAGCTTGGGCGAATATACCGCATTAGTGGCGGCGGGCGCCCTGAACTTTCGAGAAGGGTTAAATCTGGTGCAGAAGCGCGCGCGTTATATGGCCGAGGCTGTGACTCCTGGAAGTGGCTTAGTGGCGGCGATTTTAGGCCTTTCGGAAAAGGATGTCCGAAGCGTCTGTCAAGAAGCAGGAGTTATGGGCATTGTGGCTCCAGCCAATTTCAATTCTCCGGGCCAAACGGTCATTGCCGGAGAAAAAGCCGCAGTGGAGCATGCAGCCGAATTGGCTAAGGCGCGTGGAGCGAAGCGGGTCATGCCGCTTCCGGTCAGTGTTCCGGTACATACTCCATTGATGCAGGTTGCTGCTGACAGGCTGAAGAAAGATATTGATTCTCTGAAGTGGTCTGACTTAAAGGTACCGTTGATAAATAATGTAGAAGCTAAAGCCTTGTTGTCCGCGGAGGAGGTTCGTGAGTCCCTTGTTCGACAATTACCTGCCCCAGTGCGGTGGCAGGAAACGATCCAGGCCATGGCGCAGATGGGCATTACACATTTCGTTGAAATTGGTCCAGGGAAAGTATTGACGGGATTAGTGAAGCGCATTGTTCCTGAGGCTGTCACGTGGAATGTGACGGATCAGGAATCCTACGCCCACGTCCTGTCGCAATGCGCCTAAGGACAAACGGGATCGACTTTTCAAGAAGGATTTGAGAATGTTGTTGACGGAAAAAATTGCAGTAGTGACGGGTGGCGCCCAAGGAATCGGGCAGGCGATTGCGACCACCTTGGCCAAGGAAGGTGCAGATGTTGTGGTCGCCGACCTTGATGCCGAACGTTGTCAGGAAACCGTGGAACTTGTCCAACAAGTGGGTCGCAAAGCGTTGGCGGTTTCAGTCAATGTTGGCGATTGGGAACAGGCCAAGGGCATGATGGAACGCGTCCTCAAAGAATGGGGGCGCGTGGATATCTTGGTTAATAACGCAGGTATTACGCGAGATGGCTTGCTGATGCGGATGAAAGAGGAGGATTGGCTTGCCGTCCTCCAGGTCAATTTGACCGGCACGTTTTTCTGTGCAAAGGCCGTTCTGCCTTCCATGAGCAAGCAGCGAAGTGGTCGTATTGTTAATATTGCTTCTATTGTCGGAGCGATCGGAAATGTGGGCCAGGCCAATTATGCAGCGTCAAAAGCCGGTGTGATTGGTCTCACCAAAACAATCGCCAGGGAATATGCCAGTCGAAATATTACAGTCAATGCCGTGGCTCCGGGATTTATTGATACGGCGATGACTCAACATCTTTCGCCGGAAATTAAAGAAGGATTACTGAATCAAATTGCATTAAAGCGGTTAGGGCAGCCTTCGGATGTTGCCGATGCAGTGTGTTTTCTGAGTTCGGAGAAGGCCGGGTATATTACGGGGCATGTGTTACATGTAAATGGCGGGATGCATATGGCGTCCTAGCTCATGCGCAAGAGGATGGGTCATTCGACAAACTTTGCAAGGAGGAGGAGCCAACAATGGCAGTTGAAGAGCGTGTCAAAAAAATTATTGTGGAACAATTAGGTGTTGAAGAAGATGACGTGGTCCCTGAGGCCAAGTTTGTGGAAGATCTCGGAGCTGATTCCTTGGATACAGTGGAATTGGTCATGGCCTTAGAGGAAGAGTTTGAAATCGAAATTCCGGATGAAGATGCAGAAAAAATTCAAACGGTTTCAGCGGCCATCGATTTTATTAAGGAAAAAGTCTGAGAAGGCCATCGATTACGGTGCGAAGTTGCGGTACGTTCATCGTTGATCGCGGACGTTGGGAAGGTAAAGCCCTCAAATTCGGTATCTGGGTTTTCTAACCATAGATGTGTACGGAGTTTCTCAATGACTGAATGGAGGCCACGTCGAGTGGTTGTGACAGGGTTGGGATTGGTTACGCCGTTGGATATTGGTGTGTCCAATACATGGGAGAAATTATGTAAAGGACAATCAGGGATCGGACCTATTACCCGATTTGATGCCAGTCAGTATTCGGTGCAGATTGCGGGGGAGGTCAAGAACTTTGATCCCTCAAGGTTCATTGAGAAAAAAGAAATCAAAAAGATGGATACCTTTATCCAGTATGCCATTGCAGCCAGTCAAGAGGCGGTGGATGATGCCAAGCTTGTCGTGAACCCGGATGAGGCGGATCGTGTGGGGGTGTATATTGGAGCAGGCATTGGAGGTCTTCCAGCCATTGAGCATTATCATAAGGTGTTGCTGGAACGTGGCCCCGACCGGGTTTCGCCATTTTTTATCCCGATGGTCATTATTAATTTGGCCTCAGGGCAGGTGGCGATCCGATTTGGCGCTCAGGGCCCGAATGCCTGTACGGTCACAGCCTGTGCCACAGGGAATCATTGTATTGGGGATGGGTTTCGACTGATTCAGCGGGGAGAGGCCGATGTCATGCTGGTTGGCGGAGCGGAATCGACCATTTGCCCTACAGCGGTAGCTGGATTTGCCGCGGCGAAGGCCTTGTCCAGGAGAAATGATGAACCGACACGGGCCAGTCGACCTTTTGATACAGACCGTGACGGGTTTGTCATTGGCGAAGGTGCCGGTGTATTAATCCTAGAGGAATTGGAGCGCGCCAAATCTCGAGGTGCGCGCATTTATGCCGAGGTGATCGGCTATGCCATGAATAGCGATGCTTTTCATATTACCGCTCCACCAGATGATGGGGCCGGTGCGGTGACGTGTATGGAACGTGCGATTCAGGATGCGGGGATCGCCAAGGAATCTGTGGGATATATTAATGCTCATGCCACATCAACCTTTGCCGATCGGATTGAAACGCAGGTCATTAAACAAGTTTTTGGGGACAGGGCCTATTCCATTCCTGTGGGGTCCACCAAGTCCATGACCGGCCATCTATTGGGGGCTGCCGGGGGAATTGAAGCGGTCTTTTCTATTATGGCTATGCACCATGGCATCATTCCTCCGACGATCAATTTAGAAACGCCAGATCCCGAATGCGATTTGGATTATATTCCGAATCATGCCAGATCCTGTTCCATCGATGTCGCCATTTCCAATGCATTTGGATTTGGTGGTGTCAATGCCTGTTTGGTATTCCGGCGTTGGAAAGGCGAATAGGCAGCATTGTCCCTTCCCGATTAGATTGTTTCGAGAGGTCTGCCTCTCAGGACTTCAAAAGCCGTTGCCCTGACCTCGCCACGAAAAGGTATGATATACTACATCATTTTGCTCAAGAGATAAGAGAATAACGATCATGCCTGGCAACACCACCATTGCTCAGTAGGTCTCGTGGCTGCTCTTGGATTTGAAAACATTCAGGAATCGTTGGAGTATGAATTTAAACAGCAAGCCCTGCTATGTGAGGCGCTTACCCACCGTTCATTTTCTCAAACTCAACCCCATGCGGAGAGCCCCCACAATGAACGGTTAGAATTTTTAGGGGATGCGGTGTTGGGATTGGTTGTGAGCGAAAGTCTTGCGGCAATGTTCCCCCGGTGTACAGAGGGCGAACTCTCCAAGATTAAGGCGGGATTAATTAGCCGATCCACTCTTTCAACAGCGGCGAGTCGTCTCCAGTTGGGACAGTGGTTGCGATTGGGGCGGGGGGAGGAAGCCACCAAGGGCCGGGAAAAAATATCGCTGTTGGCCAATGCCCTTGAGGCCATCATTGGTGCGGTCTATCTTGATGGTGGGTTGGATGCCGCGAGAGCCTTTATTCAAAAAGTTTTAACCACGGAATTTTCTTCACTACGGAACCGTTCTGTATCATCGGTGGGGTGGGATGGGAAAAGCCGTCTGCAAGAATGGACGCATAAACAATTTGGAGCAAGTCCTCAGTATCGACTTGTTGGGGAATCCGGCCCTGATCATCAAAAGGTTTTTGCTGTCACGGTGGAAATCCAAGGTAAAATAATGGGTCAGGGAGAAGGCCGGACGAAAAAAGAGGCCGAACAGGGTGCGGCAGCGCAAGCGCTAGCACAGTCTGGGCTTGATCTTTCAGGAAAGCCAAGTCATCCAATTAAGAAATCAACAGATTAGCCATGGAGGAGGAATTATGAGGGTTGTGTCGCAGCCACGAACTTTATCCAGTGTTCTACGTCAGCTCATGATGGTGATCGGACTGTACACCATTGTCACTGCCGGTGGTTCTCTCGTCCCAACGGGGACGGCTGCGGAAGAACCATCGAAGGCTGAGGCCAAGGCACCTCATGTTCTGATTAAAACGAAATTTGGAGAAATGGAAGCGGTGTTATTTCCGGACTTAGCACCGAAGCATGTGGAAAGTTTTCTCAAATTAGCCAAGTCAGGGTTTTATAACGGAACCATTTTTCATCGGATCATTCCTGGATTTATGATTCAAGGGGGAGATCCTTTGACCAAAGATCCCGCCAATCGAAGCCGATACGGAACCGGGGGGCCAGGCTATACGGTTCCAGCAGAATTTAATCGAATTATTCACGAAAAAGGCATTCTTTCCGCAGCGCGTACGGCAGATCCTAATAGCGCGGGATCGCAGTTTTTCATCATGGCGGATAAGGCTCCCCATTTAGATGGCCAGTACACAGTGTTTGGTGAAGTCGTGAAAGGCCTTGATGTCATCGACACGATCGTGAGCCAGCCTCGCGATTTGAAGGATAATCCTTTAGAGCGAATTGAAATGACGATAGATCTGATTGAGTAACTCAGGAGGATTGACCGGGAATGTTGATGGAAGGTGCGGGTCGGTTGACCGGTTCCGTCGAAGGGTAGTCAGGAGCATAATCAAATCCACTGGGGACAATGATACGTCCTCCCGCCCCGGTTTGGCGAGCGAGTTGTTCTGCCACATCGGGATGGCGTTCTCGGATATAGCCAAGTAATCCGTGTAAAAATCGATGGGAACGAAGCCCTGGTCCGGAAAAATTTTGAATGAAGGTATGGGCTTGGTCCAACACGTTGGTCACCAAATGAGGTTCCAAGGGTTGGCGCTCGCCAAAGACCTTAAATTCCTTCCGTAATTCTTCACCGAAGGCTGGCAACCCGGCCTCTGGTATGTGGATCAGGCTGAAGCTTCGGCGAAGGCTTTGAATGCCTTCCAACACCTCCGCGTCTTGCGCATCACGCCGATCTTGAAAAAAGCGATAGGCCAGAGCCTCAAAGACATAAAAAATTTCAGTTGCCCGTTCCCCACCGAGATCTAATAATTGTCGGTAGAACCCTCGCCGTTCGAGTTCAAACCGGTTACCCACTCGTTTTTGTTGATAGTCATCATTGCTCTCCAGAAAGATGCAAGATGTCGGGCAACTGATATTCGTGATGCGGTTTGTGCCACAGCATTGGCTGCAAATCATGCCTTCAAGTGCGGGACAGACTCGTTTCCCCTTACGTTGATGACAATAGAGGCATTTACTCATTCGCCGAAATCTTTCTTGAGCCAGCCCATACCATAATCAGACCAAGATCGGGGTTTTTTGTTAGGATTATCGTTAGAAGGACGCTCAAGGCCATTAATCTCTGCACCGTTCACATATAAGTAGGGGACCATGATGACGTGATTGACACGGTCAATCCCGATTCCCGAAGGTGATAAAAGAAATTCCGCAATCACCTCTTTTTTGTGATTGGCCAAAATTCTCCAGACTTTCCCTGCCGTGAGATCAGACACATACATGGTGCCATATTTGTCGAAATCAATACCGTCCAAATTATGGAACCCTCCGGTAAACAAGGTGTTGGCAAACAGCTCCTGAATCGTTCCGGTTTCATCAATTTCAAAAATCTTTCCATCCTCCCATCCGACCCCGACCACATGCCCATTCCTGGGATGAATGGAAAGTCCACGCGGGTGCGATAAGCTTTCATGCCGGGCAAAGACCGTCACGGTGTGATCGTGGGCGGGATCAGCAATATAATATATGGTATTGGAATCGGCATCAGAGACATAGAGCCCGCCTTGTGGGTCCGCTGCCAACCCGGCAAGAGATTGACTGTGAAATTGTGTAAAGGGAATGGTATGCAGGGATTGTCCCGTATTTTTGTCAAATCCCCGAACCACATCAAGATCGGCCACATATAGGGTTGAGCCCACAAGAGCCATCCCTTTTGGTGAATTCAAGGTGACCGACTGTTGCCCTCCTTGAATAAAGTGGAGGTCAATCATCTTACCTTCAGTCGTCACTTTACTAATAAAACCTTTGTTTTGGCGTGTTCCAGGGTCTCCGTTGGCATTGGCGATGAAATAGACCTGCCCCCCATCGGCAATCATGCTTTGCGGGAACGCTAAATTTGTCACTTCCTCAGCGTAGATGGCAGTCCAACAACTCAGCACCAACAAACTGGTGAGGATCGCATTCCTGAAAGAGACAGCAAGGCTATATGGCTTCATGGGAATTACCGAACTTTCGCTGAGACGATGATGACGATCAATTCGACAAGGGATACCTGGAGGAAAAGCTGAAGTAGCATGTTAAGTGAGGGTTTTGTAGGGTGTCAAGAAAGGGGGAGGCCGCCATTTCGTTGACGAAGATTTTCCCTGCCTGATATCGTAAAATTACCTTAATGGGCTGCATAACCATTTCAATGCAAGGGTCTGTTGAAAAGATAATATATTTTGCAATTAAGCCGCATGGGAGTAACCGAGAGCAAAATAATGGAGTGTTCAAAAATGTCCGCTCAGCAAGGCCGCAGCCAATTGGACGGGCGGAGCGTACGAAGGAGTACGTGAGCACGGCCAAGGGGCGAGAACGCTGCTGGCGGCATTTTTCAACACTTCAGGAGAAGGAGTCGACGTGCTCGCACAGATAATTGATGGCAAAGCATTAGCCCAGTCGATTCGAGAGCGCCTTGCAGAAGAGGTTCGACTCCTCGAAAAGGACACTGGAATCAAACCCGGATTAGCCGCAGTATTGGTCGGTGACGATCCGGCATCGGCCGTCTATGTGCGGAACAAGAAAATAGCTTGTGAAAAAGCCGGACTCTATCCTCAGGAACATCTTTTGCCAGCATCGACTGATCAAGAAACATTATTGAAGTTGATCCATCGGCTCAATGGCGACCCTCTTATTCACGGCATTCTGGTCCAGCTTCCCCTGCCTCCGGGCATGGACAGTCAAGCGATCTTGCAAGCCGTCTCTCCTGAGAAGGATGTCGATGGATTTCACCCGGTCAATGTCGGGCGTTTAGTCACCGGCGACCCAGTGTTTATCCCCTGTACACCTAAGGGGGTCATTCAAATGATTGATTCGACCGGACAGGACATTGCCGGGAAACGGGCCGTCGTGATTGGTCGTAGTAATATTGTGGGAAAGCCTGTGGCCATGTTGCTTTTGCACCGGCATGCCACCGTCACCATTTGTCATTCACGCACTAAAGATCTTCCAGGGGTGGTTCGTGAAGCCGACATCGTGATTGCGGCAATCGGGAAACCTCTCTTCGTCACCTCAGACATGGTGAAACCGGGGGCAATTGTGATTGATGTGGGGATTAACCGATTAGCCGATGGAAAATTAGTCGGGGATGTGGACTTTGAACGGGTCAAAGCATGCGCGGGATGGATCACACCTGTTCCCGGTGGTGTTGGCCCGATGACGATCGCTATGCTGCTTCAGAACACGGTGGAATCAGCTAAACGGACTGCCGGTACATAACGAGTACGTCACCCAGAAGTTGCAAACATGACGATTCCAGATTTTATACAACACAAGAAACAGGGCAAAAAGTTAACGGTCGTGACCGCCTACGATGCCCTGTTCACGCGGATTGTGGAGCAGGCCGGGCTGGACGTCATTCTCGTGGGCGATTCTCTTGGGATGGTCGTGCAGGGCAAGCCCAATACCTTATCGGTGACCATGGAAGACATGCTCTATCACACGCGGTTGGTGACTCAGGCCGCCAAACGGGCCATGGTGATCGGAGATATGCCGTTTATGTCTTACCAGGCCAGCGTGGAAGATGCGGTGCGCAATGCGGGGCGCTTTCTGCAAGCGGGGGCCGCCGCCGTGAAACTTGAAGGAGGACTATCAGTAATTGATCGGGTGGAGGCCATGACTCGTTTTGGCATTCCCGTCATGGGTCACGTGGGCATGACACCACAGTCGGTCAATCAATCTGGCGGGTATTCGGTTAAGGGGAAAGCGCAAAATGAAGCGGAAACTATCGTGAGTGATGCCAAGGCACTGGAAGCCGCCGGGGCATTTGCCGTGGTCCTGGAATGCATGCCGACCGAACTGGCGCAACGCATTACCCAAGCCCTCTCGATTCCGACCATTGGTATT
Source organism: Nitrospiria bacterium (assembly GCA_030430725.1). Lineage (GTDB taxonomy): Bacteria > Nitrospirota > Nitrospiria > Nitrospirales > UBA8639 > Nitrospira_E. The sequence continues at coordinate 2,592 of JAUIKP010000062.1, read as the reverse complement.
GGCGCCGGGCAGGGGTGTGACGGGCAAGTGTTGGTGCTTTACGACCTGTTAGGCCTCTTCAATGACTTTGTCCCGAAATTTGTCAAACCCTATGCACATCTGAAGGCGGATGCCTTGCAGGCGCTCCGGCGGTATAAAGAAGAAGTTGAATGCGGAAAATTCCCCACCGATGCTGAAAGTTATCATTAATAAATAAATCCTTGCCGCATACTTCTTACGATCTTTGGGCTGAACGTTTTCCACACTCTGCCAAGCTTCAATCTTTCCAGACTACCCGCTTTCTATCAGCAACTTGACTAACTTCATCAGTTAACCAAAAATTCCTATGGTCTATTCAAGGTTTTCGGTTGGGGCCTGATATCCTGCGAGACCGGCAGGCGTCCGCAGTCCGTTAGACGCACTGTGAACTCATCAAAGGTGCTATGCGGATCAGTCTAATTATTTCAAACTTTTCGGGTACAAGTAATGAATGTCACTGAAGATAGCCCACGGGAATTCATAGAAGTCTTTCATTCTTGCCTTTCGAATACAGCCGATAGTTATTTTTCGCCCGAGATCGGGAAGGAGTTGTTTCATCTCTCACTCTTGCCAGCTCGCATTATTGGTTATGTGTCCACACAGTTTGGAACAGCCATCGAGTACTTCCCAGCTGAAGCCACGGTCATCGAGACACAGAGAGACAGTGCAAGAATTGAAGACTTGCTGGTGTCCGCACCAGCTTGGCTTCGCGAAACGGGCCATTTATTGAGTATTATTGGCTCAAATAGCGGCATTTCAGATGCGACGCTAAGCGGTGCCTTTCCATTTCGGCTGATGAATGACGGAGCAGAGCTCTTCATTAACAATATCAATTTTGAAGGGAAGGATTGGAGACGTCACCTTCATTATGCTGAAGTGTACGGTAACCGTTCTGCTCAATTTTGGAGCCGAGAAAGAGCTATCTCGCGAGCAAAGGATGAAGTTCTCGCAGCTTTTGTCGAAAGCAAATGAGCACAGGAACGACACGTCTCTATTCGTCAGTACATTGAAACCTTTAAGCACAAAACAGTGCTACTCTTGGGCAATTATGACCAAGACGGAATGGCTCGTCTTGTCGCTATCGGAGATGCATTAACGCGTCTCGGGTACGATCCTTTGCTGATTAAGGATGTTCCAGACCATCCCTATCACGATCTTGCACAAAAAGTAGTGGCTATCGGTGCAATCGCTTGATTCGTCATAGTAGATGATTCTTCAAGATCGGGGCATCTGACAGAGGTTGAACTTTGCAAGCAGAATCGCTGGGTGACAGTTCTTCTTCGGGTCGATGGCCAAGGTAGCTCATGGATGACAGCTGCCGCTTCGACCTTTAGCAACGTCATTTTGGAGAAGTCATATTCACTAGACACACCTGATGCCGCTATTTCCGAGGCTGTCGAGTGGACAGAGAGAAAGTTGCAAGAGGTTCAAAGGAATTTGGATGCAACCTACCCATGGCGGCAGAAGGGCAGCTAATATGGCAACCAATTTAGCTGTCCCAGCAAAAGTGCTTCACCTATTATAGGCGAAGGGAAAAGCGGTCGTGTATTTTTTCGCGCAACTCACGCAAGAATTTTTCCATTAGATCTGGATATGACTGATCCCAATATTAGGCATCGGACTTCGAGATTTTCGGCGTGACCGGCGCATGGGTATCGCTGGAGTTTACGAGCAGTCTAAGAAAGGCTCTTTATCCATTTTCCGGGCCCTCGACCTGTTAAGCCAGCCTATGACTTTCTCCCCTAAATTTGTTAAACCCCCTCTACATCTGAATACGAATGTCTTGAAATCTTTCTGGAAGGATGAAAGAGGAAATTGAATGCGGAGCATGTTCAACGGGCGATGAAAAACTTCATTAAAAAAATATTAAGGCCCTATGGGTTGAAGCTGTTGAAGGAACTTCCATCCGCGTTTTCTGTGTCCGTGAGTGTGGATTCCACCAAAGACCATATGTTTGGGTATATCAGGGAGGTCATGCGTGCATTGGAGAAGGACCCGGGGGTGGTTACTCGTCGCGATGCCATAACCGGTCTTCGTCAACTCAGTCTTGATGACTTCGGTTTGGTTATATTGTCCATGCCTGATCCTGAGTACCCCAAGCTTTCACGATTACTTCCTTCTATGGCAAGTGATGAGGTTCAGCGAAGTTGGACAGGGAACCATGGAGTGGCATTGCTCAAGGAAACCACGGCGTTCGTGCGCGCGTTGAGTTACAACTACACGCGCGTGACCGGGAGACAATTGGATAATGCCACTGTCTTAGACTTTGGATGCGGCTATGGCCGCATCGCGCAATTGCTCTATTACTTCACTGCCGAGGAAAAAACCTTTGGTGTTGATCCACGGGAGCAGTCAATTGAGCTTTGCCGAAAGTCGGGACTCGGCACAAATTTCGCCGTATCCGAGTATTTGCCTACCTCCCTACCGGTTGGGGAGACAAAGTTTGACCTCATTTATGCCTTCTCTGTGTATACCCATTTGTCCCGCAGGGCGATGATAACTACGTTGAACACTTTGCGGAAATATATTGCGAATGATGGCCTGTTGGCCATGACCATTCGTCCGGTCGAAAAC
>JAUIKP010000061.1 GCA_030430725.1 Nitrospiria bacterium | reverse complement strand
CCACGGCTATATTGCCAACCTTATCCGGCCAAGCAGCCCGTGGAGCCATTCATGAACTACGGGAAACGGTAAATTTCGGGTTACGCATGGTGCTATTTATCATCCTTCCATCAATGGTTGGGCTGATGCTATTACGCATACCCATTATTCATCTGTTTTTCGAGCATGGCGCCTTTTCGGCCATGGATACGGTTGGAACCGCTTCGGCTCTTCTCGGATTTTCAGTTGGATTGTGGGCGTTCGCCAGTTACCGAATTCTGGCAACGGCATTTTATTCCCTGCAAGATACAAAAACACCCGCAATCGTGGCTGTTGTTTCCGTTGGTCTTAACATTGGGCTGTCACTATGGCTTATGCAATGGCTTCAATACACCGGATTAGCCCTGGCAGCCGCATGTGCCGCAATGGGGAACACCCTTATCTTGCTTACCATTTTAGGAAACCGGCTTCAGGGTTTATTGTGGAAGACACTCGGAATATCCCTGATCCGGACAGGAATAGCCCTTCTCCCTCTTATCGCTGTTTCCCTCTGGATTGCAGGATTCCCGATATGGCAGACAACAGGACAGAGCCTCGAAAAATTCGCCTGGTTGACTCTGGCGCTTGTTGCAAGCACGATTGGATATTTTTCTGTTCACTATCTATTCAAGTCAGAGGAACTCACGCACCTGAAGCTCATGGTGCGACGAAAGATACGCAAACCTTCTTCCAAAACGTAAATATGAAGACTAACAGGCATACCGTCCCCATGTCCGGCTGTTCTTGAAATAGGCGATTGCACAGAAAGGATTTATGATAGCCGTTATTCAACGCGTCAGGCAGGCTTCGGTCACGGTGGAAAGCCAAGTCATCGCCCACATCAACCGGGGGCTGGTCATTCTATTAGGTGTGGCCCAAGGCGATACCGAACGAGACGTGTCCTTCATGGTCAGGAAAATTCCTCGACTACGAATTTTCCCGAACGCACAGGGGAAAATGACAGAGGCGCTTCAAGACATCAATGGCGAACTCCTCCTGATTTCTCAATTTACGTTACTGGCCAATATCGAAAAAGGACGGCGCCCCAGCTTTGAATGGGCGGCACCTCCGGAAGAAGCACGCGTGCGATATCAGGAAATACTGGAACAATTACGAGCCCTCGATCTATCTGTACAAGCAGGAATATTTGGCAAGTCCATGCTCGTGTCATTGGATAATGACGGGCCAATGACCCTCATCCTGGACAGCAGGGCAGGTAAAGGAGTAAATGTAAATAAGGTTAAGAACCTCATACATCAGGCCGATAGACATACATAGAAGCCGACACACCCTGACGAAGGGATATTCGGTGGAAAGAGAGGTAAGGGCATTGATGACACAAATCCCTGAACAACATCCTCTTCGGCAATTATTTGGCCGGCTGACAGAACGAAATTTTTCGGAAGCATTGGGATGGCCGGATTTTCAAGTGACCGAATATGTTTCAAACCTGCTACTCGAATTTATCCATATCGATCGACTCTCCCGCATCAAAGACCATGAGGGAGAACCCGTCGAAACTGTGGTGGAACTCCTTTACGCGGCCGAATCTCACAGCCAACAGTCTTCTGCTGAAAAAGAGCGAGATATTCATCGTCATATCGGGGATTTGACCTTGTTTCTTACTGGCCTTTTCCCCGAATATTGCAAACGGATAAAATGCTCGGGACTGATTCACCACAAAGATTTTTTGGTGGATTATGTCAAAGCCGGCAAACGCTCCTACGGTATTGTCGCTACCCATCAAGACCCTCAGGCCAAAAATCCACCCGCGCTCTTTCAAACGCTATCAACAAATTTTGAACTTTGTGTGGCGGGCCTTGGTTTTGTCAAATTAGACCTTGATCGTTTTCAAGATCCAAGCCTGAATCAAGCACAAAGCCACCTGTTTCATTAAGGGCTGTTCTTCCAGACTGCCCTTTTAGCTCGTTCCTCATTATGTTGACTCACCTGGGGAAGCTTAATCCTTGCCTCGCTAGATTTTCCAGGATGGCCCGTTACCACAACCACAGAATCTGCAATTTCGCAAAAAACAGCCTAATCAACATCAATGGGATAGAACATCACAATGACCTCGATTCCCATGTGTTTCACGTGCATTTTCCGTGATGCCGCTTCTTCGCTTCAATTGGGTCAACCAGGAGGATCCCTTCCGGATCAGGAAAAGACAATCTTCCTCTCACGCCTATTCAGATGACATGAAAATATGCCGAAACGCCTATAATCAAAAAACATCACGGATGTACCCTCGTGTTCATGGACCCAGGTAATAGGTGGATTTGGAGTTCTTCCTAGGCAGAGTCTCCCGAAGCACTCGCGGAGGTCTTCTGACCAAGAGCCTTTTATGACCCCAGAACTTGAAAAGAAACTCCAATCCTGCCCAAGTCTTCCAAGCCCTACTCCGGTCGCAGTTCGAATCATCACTTTAGCCAACGAACCCGAAGTCGACATCGACCGTATCATCAAAATTCTGCATTGTGATCCGGCACTGGCCAGCAAAATCCTACGAACCGCCAATTCTCCCTTATATCCTTATTCCAAAAAAATCGAGAATCTTCATCAAGCGGTCATGGTCCTTGGTCTCAACGCGACTATTTCTCTTGCCCTGTCCTTTTCGTTAATGAGGTCGCTTCAGACCAATCGAAGGTCTGGCTTGGACTACTCGCTGTACTGGAAACGTGCACTCCTAGCTGGAACAGCCTGTCGTGTCCTTGGGACGACGTGTGAATTAACCGGAATAATAGAAGAGTTATATCTATCGAGTCTCATGCAAGATCTGGGAATGCTCGCACTCGATCAAGTGTTCCCGGACCTTTATAACCATCCGAAGCTGGATCAAACATGCCATGCCAGCATTATCGCCCACGAAAAGCAATGTCTGGCAGTGAATCATGCCGCTGTGGGAAGTTGGCTCTTGACGCAGTGGAATTTTCCAGACCGTCTCCGTTTGGCTATAGCCGGGAGCGATGACTCCTCACGCATTCCCCCACAAGATGAACGCGCGAAATTTGTCTATTGTGTATCGCTGTCAGGGAAAATCGCGGAAATATTTTTGCGCGAGTCCCATAGCGACTACCTCCAGGTTGTCAAAGAAGAAGCCCATAACTTGCTGAACTTTACTCCAGAGGCCCTCATGGAAGTGCTGGAAACGACCGAAAACCTTATTCCAGAGACGGAGAAAATCTTTCAGAGAGACCTACAGACCTGGACCGAACCCCAAGTGATTCTGGAAAAAGCCAGGGAGACACTCCTCCTCCGTAGCCTTCAGACTATTAAGGAAGTGCAGGAACTCCAAGTCAACAAAGCCACGATGGAAGCCCAATTCCAGAATTTGGAGGAAATCCACCGTAATGATCCGCTCACTGGAACATTGGCAAGAGCTTACCTCGATCAATACTTGGACTCTTCTTTTAAACAGGCGATCGTCAATGAAGAATCTTTGACCCTGGTATTTGGAGACCTTGATAAATTCAAATCGGTCAATGATAGGTATGGACACCAGGCGGGTGATCGCGTTCTTCAATCCACAGCACGTCTACTGCTTGCACAGGTTCGCACCACCGATAAGGTCGGACGTTATGGAGGAGAAGAATTCGTACTCATTCTCCCAAAAACCTCATCAACGGCCGCTAAAACAGTGTGCGAAAGAATCCTCTCCGCGTTTCGTAACACCACCCATGAAATAGCCAAAAATCTAAACATTGCCGTCACCGTTTCTCTGGGAGTCGCAACACACACACCGGATAGGCCCTACCTCAACATCACCGACCTGCTCCTTGCAGCAGACAAAGCTGTCTATTATTCTAAATCCCATGGTCGCAACCAGTGCACCTATTATGAGAAAATAGAAGTCGAACAGCCGGCTTAACCTGGGAAGCAGTCACGACCTCGTCACTTCACTCTTTTTTCATTTAACCATTTGGTTCCTTGGCTAAACCCACCGTCATTCCGACGCCAAAAGTCCTGATTCATGGGGGTGCTGGCTCTCGACAACCGACCCACAGCCAATTAGTTTGTCTGACAGAGGCACTCGTGGCTGGACATGAATGCCTCAAAACAGGGCATTCAGCCTTAGATGCGGTAGAAAGCATGATCTGCTACCTGGAAAAATCGGGCTTGTTTAATGCCGGGCGGGGATCCCTGCGGCAACTCGACGGAATTCAACGGATGGATGCGTCAATCATGGAAGGGCAGACCTTATCGGCTGGTGCTGTCGCAGGACTGGAAGGATATCTTCATCCAATCTGCGCGGCTCGACGGATCATGACCGACACCGACCATGTGCTGATAGCCGGCCCACACGCCCATCGATTGGCTCGGCACTTTGGTCTAGCCCGATTGATCCATCCGAAGAGTTCGACGCCACTGAGGAACAAACCGGGTTCACGAAAGGCGAAAAATCCTAAATCCCTCGCTCTTTACCGTCAGTTAGGAATGTATGACACAGTCGGTGCGGTTGCTATGGACCGTTCCGGCCATCTTGCCGCAGGGGCCTCAACTGGGGGAGTAGCAGTCATGTTACCGGGCAGGATTGGAGATACCCCTTTAATCGGCGCGGGAGTGTATGCCGAGAATACCACCGGGGCCATTGCCATGACGGGCTTAGGAGAATCCATCATACGAGCCGGCATGGCCAAACATCTGGCTATCCTGCTCGGACTAGGCTGGACGCCGGTAAAAGCTGCCAACTATGCACTGAAGGCACTTGTCAGCCGAATACAGGGGGAGGCCGGATGCCTCGTCCTCGATCACACTGGCAAGCTTGCGATTCGGCATACCACCCCATGGATGAGCGCCGGGTATTGGAACGGCCGGGGTAAGCCTGTAGTCAAAAATCATTTTCCCTAAAGCGTGCATAATGCCCATTGTCTACTAAAACGCTCAACCTTTGGCATCTATCAAAAAATAGCACCAATTGCCATTGATCATCCGAAATATGGGATAATTCATAAAGGAACGTACACGATGTCATTTTCCACCTTTCATCTCTCCATTCCGGTTAAGGATATCGACTCCACCAAAGAATTTTATGTTCAAGGCCTGGGATGCGGCTCGGGCCGCCAGTCTTCCGTCGCCATCACATTAAATTTCCACGGCCACCAAATTGTTGCCCATGTGACTGAGGACATTGGCCTCCCACAAAAAAGTATCTACCCCCGACATTTCGGGTTAATCTGCCGCACGGAAGAGGAGTGGAATGAACTCCGAAACCGTGCCCAAACAAATGGCCTCATTTTTTTTCGTGAGCCCCGTCGACGATTTTCTGGTACTCCTCTCGAACACTTAACGTTTTTTCTGGTAGATCCGTCGCATAATCTGCTTGAATTCAAATATTACCTCAATCCGAATGCCATCTTCGGGGAAGAGACTTTTTCTCAAATTGGCGATGCCCATGAACGGAATGGGTAGGACGTTTTCCCTCATTTGTCATCATTTTTCAGCGCAACTCTATCTGAGGGCTTGAAGCACTTCAGCAAAATGCCCGTTCACTTTAACCTTAGGAAATATTTTCCTTATGGTCCCGTCCTCATTAATCACCACCGTTGTTCGTTCAATCCCCATATATTTTCGGCCATAGAGTGACTTCTCTTTCCACACCCCATAGGCCTGGATCATGGACTTAGACTCATCACTTAACAAGGGAAAGTTGAGTTGGAATTTATCGGAAAACTTCCGGTGTGACGAGACTGAATCCGCACTCACTCCGAACACGATAGCACCGCTCTTTCTCAATTCCTGGATACCATCACGAAATGAACAAGCTTCTGTCGTACATCCTGGCGTGTCATCTTTCGGGTAAAAGTACACAACCACTTTTTTCCCTCGAAGCTCAGATGAATTCACAATGTGTCCAGTGTCATCGGGAAGGGAAAAAGCAGGAGCAGGATCGCCGATCTGTAACTCAGGCATAGCCGCTGACCGTGAACGTTGTTGGGCAGGTTTTTTCGTTTGAGGAGTCGATGCCGTTTTGATTTTTGCAGAGGGATTTTGAGTTCCTGAAGCCAACCCCTGACTCTTTGATGAGGAACGCTTGGGTGCTGCCTTCTTTTTTACAACGACCTTTGATTGTGATTGTACCGGTTCTTTCTTCTTAGTCTGGGCTTTTTTCACTTTGGATGCCATAGGATCCTCCTCTGATGACAAATGGGTAAACATGCCGCGATAACTCCTTTGCTGAATGAAACTCCCCTGACTCAATACAGGAGATTCTCCTCACCTCTCTGGTCATGATGGACCATTGTACAATGAAGAAGAGGTTTCATTCCTCCCTTTTTTCAAGGAAGCGAGCCAAAGGTCTCGCAATCTTCTGGAGGAACGGATCGTGTACGACCTTGGCGCCACGCATCGACCAAGTCATCGAGCCGGTTAGTCAGAAAGCGCTGACGCCATTTGAAGACGATTTGGGGTGGGATCTGCAGAGCACGAACGCCATCCGTATTCGACTGCCTTTCCCACAGCCGGGATAATCCGGGCGGGCGGGGCAAACGTGTTACATTTTTGAATGGTCACTATCAGCGGGAGTGGAGCGTCCTATTCACATGAGAAGCTATTTCGATGAACGGGCATTTAGACGATCCACAATTTTCGTCATGGCACGAGATTATTTTAATTGACTGGGCGGGTCAGCCGGAACACGCACCTGACAGAAACTGATACAAAAATAGGGAGATTAGAATATCTCCTCCTACGAATCCTGAAAAAAGCCTCTTTCAGTTGAATTTAGCAAAAGGATTACGACAGGGCTTAACATATGGATCGTAAAAGCCAAGATATTTGACCACACGAGTCACATCAGACCCGAACCAGAAAAAATCACTTGAAAGTAAGAAACGTTTTGCAATGCGGTCTCCAAGATCATTCATTCTACTCATGGAATCGAGTAGATTGGTGTGAATAAAAAAATGGCTAATAATTGTGAGCTTCATTGAGGCCCTGTACCCTTCTCTGACAAAATCTTTAGCAAAGGCATTGAGACCGGCTTCGTCAATTTGAAGATAGTTTAGTTTTTTGCGAACAAGGCCCACTATCATATCCACATTATTTGTCGACTTAATAATCCACCAGCCTCCAAGAGAGGAGAATAGTCCGGAAGCCAAGGCAGTTAAAATAAAAGTCCGCCGACCTATCTTTTCTCCCATAATTTACCAACCTTAATGCAGTAAATGATGAGCTGCCCAAAGCGATAATGCAGATATAGTCAATGTGGGATTAGCCGGAGCGACAGTTGGGAACGCGCCACTACCCAAAACCAACAAGTTCCTAACTTGATGATGGATTAAATGCTTATCAATGACACTTGTTTGGGGATCATGACCCATTACGGTTGTGCCTAATATATGCGCCTCCGTTGAATGTGGTTTATCGCCAATACGCAAATTTTCAATGGGCAGCGAACCTAATATTCCCGGCAGAACCGATGACAACTTTTCCATACCTTTTAGGGCATAGTCAGAAGGACCAGTGTAAACAGTCTCTGGTAGGTCAGGATTATTTTGATCATATTTAACATAATTTTGTTGATTGGGCAGATTTTCATAGATGATCCGCAATATTAATCTTTGTTGCCATTTTCCTTGCTCAATACGAAGATCATTGGGTGTATTCCAAGTCTCTATTAAGCAACCGGCGTGTTCCCTTCTATGCTCTCCGTCATACAGCATATACCCATGTCCGGTATTGCTGGTACTTCCCTGGAAGTTATTGAGGCCATCCAAATCAATTGTTACCTTTAGTGCAATTTGTTCATCTAGGTATTTCCCAAGAAGAGGGTGCCTGATATTTGATCTTTGTAAAATATGTGGATTGAATATCGCATTACCCCCTAACACAACTATATCTGCCCCTGCTTGAGAGACCACCCCATTTTTGAGATAACTGACACCAGCTGCTACCCCTCCCCGTGTTTCAACTGTTTGGACAATTGCTTCTAGAATTAAAGTAACTCTGGAATCCTCATACAGATGCTTCATTTCATGGAGGACCGTGAATTTCGCATTGATTGGACATAAATTGCAGACGCCGGTCGCGCAACACCGGGGACGATGAGGAGTGGATTTGCTGGCACGAGCGGTGGGTAAATGGAAAAAGAGATCAGGATAGGCCTCCTTCAAAACTTTATCTGGATCGGTAAAGCGATGAGGAGGTTGGGGGTAAGGTGTGCTTCGGGGAAAAGGTGAACCATCGTCGGGGCCAGAAATAGACATAATTTCTTCGGTTTGAGCATAAAATGTCTCTAGTTCCTCATAGCTTATAGGCCAATCAACACCCACCCCATAGGCGGACTGCATCCGAAAGTCATTGGGCATCATCCTTGGCGTTACGCCCCACCAACAATTCGAACCACCCCCAAAACTTGGCGTGAATCTCCACTTCTTTTGTGGATGTTTGTTTATAAAGGTGTCATTGGGATTTTGGCTCGTATTACGTCGATTTTTCACTTGCCAAGTATGGGTATCCAATCGTCCTCGTTCCAGGACTAAAATGCGTGTGGTTGGATTGGCTTTAGCAAGGAAAGCATTCAAAAAAAATGATGAAGCGAAACCTGTACCGACTAGAATCAGATCAAATTTTTCTATCATAAAATCAAACCACCGAGACTGTGAAATTTTGAAGATGCCTGTCGAATAAAAGGCCCCTATCATTAAAAGTAGGGTTGGCGGTGAGCTGGAAAAACGGGGTGCCTCGCGCTGAAATGGGCGTTCCCCAATCTTCCCACCTCACACAGAAAGGAGAGACGCCACGATGCCAAAGAGTAACAAAACGGATCATAAAGTTCGAGATTCCAGGTACGCGGGAGATTCCGATGGGGGTCGGACAGATGAAACAGTCCAGGTGCGGAAGGTCCGGAGCCGACAAGAGGAAACCCCGTTAAGTTCCCCTCCACCCTGATGCCACTAAGACTGTTGAGGCACTTCGGAAACACGGAAATATTCTGACGAAAAGTCAGGCACCGGGATGCATCTCTCTTTACCCAGCCAATCGAAACATAACAACCCTCAGAGTTGGGATTTCAAACGTACCCGTATTCCGGTTTATGGTTCACCGGAATAAAACGGAACTTGGCTCAGTAGAGGAATTCCCCCACTTCTTGGGCCATTTAATGGCAACATAATTCTATGACGGAGAATGCTGATGGGGTTTTCAATACCATTAGGAAGGAAACCAACGCCGAATTGGGATTTCAAGACATCTCTCCACGGTCCAAAAATTTAGGTTGAAGCCATTCCCTGAGCATACCCCATGGACTCCTCAATTCGGAAAGAAGGAGAAGTCCATGAAGAATATTCACGGAGACGCAATTCTAATGTTTTGATTTCTTCGTCTTTCTGTTTGAGATTCATATACAGAAGATTATTCTGCAAATCATTTTGCAAACGTTCTATTCCAGAAGACCCCTGATTCAAGTTTTTTTGTCGCTTGTAATCCCCGTCCGAGTCTTTCCTTTGTTTCCTGTGAATCACAAGCTATGGACGTTTTCGCTTTCTCCATCGTCAATTAGTCGTTTTCCTACGGTTGCTGCCGATCCTCACGCACTATCCTGTCTTCCTGGATAGACTGGAGAATGGTATGGGCTTCTTCAATCAGGACAGCCCTGCGTTTGTTGTTCATTTTTTGGTTTGGTCCAAGATTCCCCTGCTGATAAATCCATCCCGTAGGCATTGGTTCGGACAGCAACTTTTTGTCCCTCCATAATTTTTTTAAATAAACCGACGGTTCATATTTCTTGACAAAGGCTTTCTGCGACTTTTATATTGCACATTATTCCTATCGTTTTAGTATGAATTAACGTATGAACAAGTTTCCGATCAAAGTCACCTATGGGATTATGGCCACAATCGAGCTAGCAAAGCAGGACAGGTTCATTCCGCTTCAAGCCAAAATCATCGCTCAACGACAGGGGATACCCTCTCGCTTTATTGAGCAAATCCTTCAGCACTTGAAACAAGCCGGGATCATCCGGAGCCTTCGAGGAGCACAAGGAGGGTATACCCTTGCACAACACCCCAGTCAGATTTCCCTGGCGGATTTAGTAAATTCAATGAACGGGTGGGCGACAGAACCATTGCTCCAACATGGGCCCACCAACGGCCATTCAGAAAACCGACAGGTTCCGAACATCTTACTTTCCAATATTTGGCAACAGGTTCAAGAGGCGGAGCAGGCAGTCCTGCGGGGCATTTCCCTACAAAAATTGGTCGAACAGTATCAAACGCTCGAAACCCAGCGCTGCCTGATGTACCATATTTAGTTTTGGCAACGGATGGACCAATCCAGGGTCGAACAAAAATTAGTGCTTTTAGCCAACCCTAGACATTTTTCCCTCTACACGGGACTTGGAGAATTATCATGAACACCTCATCGGTCACCAGCCACCCTCCTATTCACACGGTTCCGATACCCCAGGAAATTCTTGAAGAAATAGAAACCTTCGAAGACGAGGTCAATCGCCTGCGATCAGGTGACACTCCAGCCGACGTATTCAAACCGTTTCGACTCCAGTACGGCATTTATGGTCAGCGCCAACCGGATGTCCAAATGGTCCGGATCAAGATCCCCTTCGGTGGTCTCAACGCCAATCAACTGCGCCAAGTAGCGGACATTGCAGACACCTTTGCAACCGGCGTGGGACATGTCACGACGCGGCAGGATATTCAACTGCACTTTGTTCCTCTCCGCCACATCGGCACCATCATGCGAAAACTGGCGGAAGTTGGACTTACCACTCGAGAAGCCTGTGCCAATACCGTCCGAAATGTCACAGCCTGTGCCTTGGCAGGGGTTTGCCCCGGCGAAGTGTTTGACGTGACACCCTACGCGAAAACCGTGGCGTATCATTTATTACGGAATCCGCTCAACCAAAGCCTTCCTCGCAAGTTTAAGATTGCGTTTTCCGGCTGTAAGCAGGACTGTGCCTTAACCCCCATCCACGATGTCGGGCTCCTGGCTGCTCGCAATACCCAAGGAGTTCCGGGGTTTAAAATGGTCGTTGGAGGCGGATTGGGGTCCACTCCACGCCTCGCCAAAGTACTTCATGAATTCG
>JAUIKP010000541.1 GCA_030430725.1 Nitrospiria bacterium | reverse complement strand
AGGCACTCCCGTAAGTCGACTGAGCATCTGGCATACTTCTTTCAGTGTAAGATTCTGATTTCCCAGAATATACCGCTCACCCACCCGACCGCGTTCCATCGCCCGGATATGCCCGATGGCTACATCCTCGACATCCACCAAATTCATCCCGGTCTCTATATACGCCAACATTCGGCCACGCATAAAATCCACAATAATTTGGCCAGTTGGAGTGGGCTTGACGTCCCGCTCTCCCACTGGAGCCGTTGGATTGACGATAACCACCGGCAACCCCTCTTGAGCCATGCGGAGGACTTCTTGCTCGGCCAAAAATTTAGATCGCTTATAATCCCCTGCCAATTGGGCCAAGGAGGGAAAGAGGGTTTCATTTCCAAGGCCTCCTTCATCAGGTAACCCGATCGCACCAATTGTACTCGTGTAGACGATTCGTCGAACACCTGACTCCCTTGCGGCACGTAATAAATTTTTGGTCCCCTCGACATTGATGGCATAAAAGATAGAAGGATTTTGATCCCACAACGCATAATGCGCCGCCACGTGATATAACCCCTCGCAGCCGGCAATTGCTTTCTTGAGGGACAAGGGATCCTGCAAATCCCCCTGAACGGTTTCGACGGGTAATCCTTCTAGATTTTTCAAATTACTGTTAAGCCGAACTAGGACACGAACCTCATCGCCCTTCGCCAGGACTGCTCGTGTCACTGCAGCACCAATGAATCCTGAAGACCCTGTAATAAGGACTTTCATAAAAATCTGACTATGCCAAAGCGCTCAATAACCACACAGTATGCCCTGGACCGCCAAAAAAACTGTGGTAAATGAGTGAGAGTTGGCCGGAAACAGGGTAATGTCGCTTTAGGACCGTCGCGACATTATATATGTGGCAATGTGTCGTAAGGGATCAGCCTGTTCATCAAAAGCATTCAATCGGGCTATCGCTCGCTGGACACATTCCTCTCCCAGTTGCCTCGCGCCTTCAATCCCAAAAAATGACGGATAGGTCCGCTTCCCTCTTTTTTCATCCGTCCCTGCATCCTTTCCCAATTCCTCCCGTGTCCCCACCATGTCCAACACATCATCGGCAATCTGAAACGCTAACCCAATATCTTCGGAATAGTCGGTTAAACATTGCATTTGCAAGGGCGTGCCCTCGCCGATAATGCTGCCGATCCGGACTGCGGCGCGAATTAGACGCCCTGTTTTAAAGTTGTGGATTTGCTGGAGATGGGCTAAGTCAATTTCCTGATTTTCAGCCTGAATATCCATGACCTGTCCCCCCACCATTCCCCGGTGCCCAGCACCATTTGCCAGTTCCCGCACAATGTCTAGCTGCTGAGCAGCCGAAAAAACCTTTGTACCATCAACTTGACTGCATAACTCAAACGCCATGGTCAATAATGCATCACCTGCCAAAATCGCCATGCCATCGCCAAATACTTTGTGATTGGTTAACCGGCCTCGCCGATAGTCATCGTCATCCATAGCCGGAAGATCATCATGAATAAGGGAATAGGTATGAATAAACTCCAAAGAAGCGGCGAACGGCAACATGGCGTCACGGTCATATCCCAGCGCTTGGGCAGCGGCAATCGTCAAAATCGGACGAATGCGTTTTCCTCCACCCAGTAGGCTATACCGCATGGACTCGTACAGTCGTTGGGGATTGGCCGAGAGCAGAGGTACGCTCTTCTCCAAAAACCGGTCAACCCGTTGGCGCTGTTGGTCTAAATAGGCTTGAATGTCCACAAAGGAGCGAATTGACGACGTGGAAGGATGGATGAAATCGTTGGTGACCCTATCAAATGGATTTTTGGAGTGTCAAATAGTGAACCTAAAACCTGGGACATAGGCTCGGTAAACGATTCACAAAAGTTTTCTTCATTGTTTTCATCTGAATTACTCAGTATACTTTTCTTCCATGAGCATTCGAAATCAAGCTGGAGATTGGGAACCCCTTTTATTGGGGATCGAACCTGAAATGTGCGGGGTATGTCACGAAGGCCTGTATCGAAACAGTACCTTGCTCCGTGGAGGATGGTCTCGTTGCAGCATCTGTGAGCATTTCGTCCAT
>JAUIKP010000060.1 GCA_030430725.1 Nitrospiria bacterium | reverse complement strand
TGATTCGGCGCAAATTGTGGCTGCGATTCGGACCATTGCGCGTGGAGAGTCTCTCATTCATCCATCAGTTGCCAGTAAAATTCTGGTCGAGTTTTCTTTACTGTCTGAAGGCAAGGGAAAGAAGCGCGGGATATTGGAACATGATCTCACCGACCGTGAAATCACCGTACTGCAATTAGTGGCGGATGGAAAAACAAATAAGGAAATTGCGAACGTCTTGGATCTCAGTGAAAAGACGGTCAAAAATCACGTCCGCAATATCTTTCATAAGCTTCATGTTTTTGATCGAACCCAAGCAGCCATCCTGGCCATTCGCAAAGGCATCATTGAACTCGAACCTCGTAAGATGTAATCCGCACGTCCATCTTGTTGTCGGCTTTCGCGTTGTTCTCTCCTGGCGTGTGAATCACAGTTTCTTCGTTTTACCTTGCCCGCCTATTTTCGTCAGTGCTAACATGACACCATTGGGAAGTCTATCAAGGAGGAGTGAATGCAATGGCGAATGTGACCTTGTTGGTGTCCAAATCCTGTTCAGCCTGTCCTAGTGCGAAAACGCTGTGGAAGGGCATGCGGGTCAAATATAGTTTTAGCTACCGGGAGATTGATATTACATCGGAGGCCGGTCAAGAACTTGCGGAGCGACATTCAATTCGTGCCGTGCCCGCAACCCTGATTAATGGACGTTTGACCTTTATCGGGGTTCCGCCACGGGAGAGTGCGGAGAAGGCGCTACAAGCGAAGGCGAAGTCAAAACCAAAAAAAGAGGATACTGAGGACTAATCCAGGACTTCGTCTCTACGATGCTCCTCATATACAATTATTGAGCAGATAACGACTGCAAAGGACTTACGAGGGTCTCACATGCCCAATGAAGATGAAGAAGAAATAGAATTAGATATTGAGTTGCCCGTCCTTCCCAGGGTTCCTTCCGGGCCTCGGCCGGAATGTCCCTTCTGTGGTGATCCCATGTCCCTGATTGACGGGGATTGGAGTTGCCCTGATTGTAATGGCGAGCTCATAGGACCAGAAACCGGCTAGAAATCGGCAGGATCGGTTTAATAACCTATCTCTGATCGAACGCAAAAGTCCGGATGTTTACCCTTGTCAGCGGCCCATTTTCTCCTCACCTCGAATCAGCTCTTGTCGAAACGGTCCAGCAGATCAAGTCTGCTGATTCCGCAGCGCCGCTGGCCATTCTTGTGCCTTCGGATTCATTGCGAAGAAGGCTACAGTGGTTATTGTGCGCCGAGCATGCCTGTCCGCTCTTCGATCTCCATGTTCTGACGTTCCATCAGTTTGCCCTCCATCTCTATGCCGAGCAAGCGGCACGGGGTTCTCTGGAAGCAGGGGTACCGGCGTTTGAACTCGTCGGCGACTTTTTCTATGAATATCTTTTAGCCGTACTATTAGAAAAGAGTGGCCAAACAGTCGGACCCTTTGCGGATCTTCAAGGTTCATCAGGTCTCAGGCAGGCCGTGTGGCGGAGTCTTCGGGATTTGCGGGAAGCGCAAGTGGAGCCACCCCTGGCTCTCCGTGCGGTAAAAGAGGGATTGTTCGATGAGATTGCTGCCACTCGCCTAACTGGCTTACTGAATCTTCAGGAGGCCATCGGGAATTTGAGCCGACAATTAGGGGTGGGATTGCCGGAAGATTTGGCCAATTTGGTGATTCCCTGGGTGAGGTACTCGCCGTTTGTTGCCAGACTCTCGAAGGTCATTTATTACGGGTTTTACGACATCACGCAGGTTCAGCTTTCTCTATTGGAAGAGGTGGCTCGTACCAATTCCGTGAAGGTCTTCTTTCCCCTTACCGATCAACCTGCCTATCAATTTGCTCAACGATTTCTCGATCGACATTTATTGAAAGCCGGAGTGGTGTATCAACCTCTTCAGGCTGAACACGAACCGTTCGAATTAGCGAATCGGACGGGGTCTTCCCCGCCCGTGCAGGTGGTAAATGTGATTGGAAGTCAGGGTGAGCTTGTTTTTACCTGCAAAGCCATTCTGCATGCGGTGGAAACGACAGACCATACGTTTCATGAGATTGGAGTGGTGGCTAGAACTCTCGAGCCATATGGGCCATTTCTGCAGCGGGTGTTTGAGGAGCATCGAATTCCCTTTTGCACCACAGCGACCTTGCCTCTGTTGGAAGACCCGGTCGCCAAACTTTGGTGGCAGCTTGCCGGTTTGAGGGAAGAGCGGTACCCCTGGCAGGCAATGCTGAATGTCGTGACCTCTCCCTATTATCGAAGTCTGTCGGTCAACGGACGTTCCGGCCATGAACAAAAGCCAATCTGGGGCCAGGCCATTCGTCATTGGCGGCTGGTGCAAGGCCGGGAAGATTGGGAACGCCTTGCTGCCGTCGGAAATGACCCGGCATCAATGGGTGAATGGCAGCGCAAGATCGGCGTACCGCTGGAAGAAGCGTCTGCTGCATTACAGCAGTGCGCTACCGTCGTGGGCCAACTCGTGGCCGATTGTCAGGCTCTTCCAGAATCAGGATCGATTGGCGAATTGACCCTCGCATTTGAGGCACTCGTGCATACGCATCTTTTTTTGCTTCAAGAAGGGACATCTTCTCAAATGGAAGAGCAAGAACAGGTGCATACGGCATATCTTGCACAAGCATTTGAACAGGTCATGACACAGGTAAAACAGCTGGATCGGGTCGGTACTCAAGTGACCTGGGGGGCATGGGTGGACGTGTTTCGTGAAGCCTTGGAAGGGACGAGCATGCCTATTCCGGGACAAAGTCCTTTAGGGGTGCAGGTGTACGATGCCATGGCGGCGCGAGGTCGTGCCTTTAGAACCGTCTTTATTCTCGGATTGAATGATCAGGTCTTTCCACGTGTGGTTCGGGAGGATGCATTTTTGCGTGACGGGGATCGAAGGGTGTTGGCGGAAAGTCTTGGATATAAAATCGATGAAAAGATGCATGGGTTTGATGAAGAGGCTCTGTTGTTTGCGTTGCTGCGACACTCAGCTCGTGACCGGGTGTACCTCGTCTATCAACGTGCTGACCACAAAGGGCGCCCGCTGTTGCCGTCTCCTCTCTTAACCGAATGCGTAAGGGATGTACCGGGCTGTTCTGAGTCGGAGATCAACGTGCCGTTGCGTGTGGCTGAGCGGGTGAGGATTCCATACTTTTCTCCCGGGGAAGAAACCAGACAGGAAACCCGTCTGCGGTGTCTGCTTCAGGGGCGTACGATACAAACCGATTCTTTGGAGCCTTCGTTCTGGTGGAAATTGTTTCGTCATGGTCTCAAGGCGTTGGCTTCTCTAGAAAGGACGTCCACAGGCGCGGGATCGTTTGACGGGATTTTGGGGATCGAAGGGGCTCATTGGCAGGATCTCCTGTCCCGGGGGTTGTCACCGACAGCGTTGGAACGTTATGCCCAATGTCCATTCCGTTATTGGATGGAACACGGTTTGCGGACACGGAATGTTCGAGAGCCTATTTCTCGGGACATCCCAAGTCGGATTTGGGGAGAATTAGGACATGCCATTCTTCGACACGTCTATCAATATCTCATCGATCACAAATGGCCGGTCATTCCAATAGAGCCCGTTCATCTCTCTTCCTTGATCGCCTCCACCACCGATCAGGTATGCGATGAATATGGGACGCTCTATGGAAAAGGGTATGTGGTTCTGTGGGAAAGAATGAAAACACAATTAGCTACCGTGGTATTTGCGATGATCGAACACGATCAACAGGAGTATGTCGATCAGGCCATAATGCCCGAGTATTGTGAAATAGGGGGCGAGGGAGAGATTGTAAGCGAGGCGCCGGGAGGGCCATCTTTGTTAAAGATTCATGGACGAGTGGATCGCGTGGACCGGCATTCCGATGACTTAAGGACTCGTATTGTGGATTATAAATTTTCGGGTGGATTGGCGACTCGAACTGACGACCCCGATCTCGTCAACGAAGCCCTGAGGGGTCGACGGTTACAACCTGCTTTATATTCCATGATGTCATCTTTGAGCCTGTCGGGCCAATCTGGAGAGGATTCCAAAGAAATGATGCTGCCGAATCCTGGGATTCATTCCGTGGAATTCCGGTTTATCCGTCCATTCAATCCTGCTCCTCTCACCTTTTCATCGTTTCACAGTTCGATCTGGGCTACGCGGACCGGTGAGCAATTATTGCGGACCATTCGTCGCTGGGTCGAGGGCATACGCGCCGGACAGTTCTTTGTTCTGCCTGGTTCCTATTGTCGTGACTGCTCGTGGTCTGTGACCTGTCGCTCTCAGCATCATCCGTCGTGGTTGCGGGCGTACGGGATTCCCTTGGCGAAAGAGTTTCGGCAAGGACGAAAGCAACGGGCCATCCATGAATAATCTCGAACGTCTTCCCGATGCCGATGCGCGACTGATGGCGGAAACCACGTTTGATCGGAATGTCGTGGTGCTGGCCGGAGCCGGGACGGGTAAAACAACGCTACTGGTGAATCGACTGATTCATGCGCTTCTGCGGGAACCAGATCCATTACGCTTGACGGACATGTTGGCTCTGACCTTTACGAATAAAGCTGCCAATGAGATGAAAGCGCGGCTCCGCGACCGATTGCACGGGCTGCTGGCTGCTTGTGAGGCGGAGACCGGACGTGAGGATGCCGGTGGTGGTACGGCCCTGGAGGATTTCAAGCAACGCTATCATGTGTCCACAGCGCATGTGAGGGGAAAAATTCAGGTGGCCTTGCGTGATCTGGAGAAATCGCAAATTGCCACGCTCCATAGTTTTGCGGCTCATGTCCTTCGTCTGTATCCCCTGGAAGCCAAAGTCGACCCTCATTTCCATGAGGATGAAGGTACTGAATTTCTTGAGACCTTTCAAAATGCGTGGGAGGCCTGGTTGGAACAGGAATTAGGTGCACAAGGTTCCGCGCATGCCCAGTGGCAGGACGTGCTCAATCACGTAGGGTTGCAGGAGATTCGATCCTTTGCATTTTCGCTCTGTCAAGATCAGGTTTCTATTCCTGAATTAGAGGAGCAAGTGTGTGCCAAAGGGTCCTCTCCGGCCTTTCGAACGTGGCTACAGAATAAACAGCATCAGGTCCGATCATTGCTGACGCAATACGATCGAGCCAAACCTCGAAAAATTGAGAAGCTTCTATCCCTTGCTGAACGCATCTTTGATTGGGTGGGCCATGGGAACCTACCAATGGACTTTCATGTGTCTGATAACGAGAAAGCTCTGCTTGATTCCACCATTGGCAAGGCTCCGGGAGAATGGGATGTGTCGGATTTTCACGATGCCAGGCGGGCGATTCAAGCTGCGCAACAGCTGTTGCAGGTCAATGAAGCCCTGTTGTGTAAGGTCTTCCATGTGGTTGGGGCGTTTGCGGCACAAGTTCGACGGGAATTTTCGGCGAAGGGACGGATACGATTTGATGGGCTTTTGATCCGGGTCAGAGATCTTCTACGGGATCATCCCATGGTCCGAGAGCAATTGAAGAGGACCTATGCAGCCATTATGGTTGATGAGTTTCAGGATACGGATCCGGTTCAATATGAAATCTTGCTTTATCTAAGTGAGTGCCCACATGAGTACGGGAGGTTTTGGCGGGATATCCAGCTTGTGCCGGGGAAGCTGTTTATTGTGGGTGATCCCAAGCAATCGATCTATGCCTTTCGGCGAGCGGATATCGAGGCGTTCGATCAGGTGGTTGAAAAAGTGACGCATGATGGTGGGATCGTGTGTACTCTTCTGACCAATTTTCGTAGTGATGGGGCTATTCTTGAAGCCGTCAATGCCGTGTTTGACCGGTTATTCATTCCTCAAGCTAATGTGCAACCCCCCAATGTCCCCCTGGCAGTTGGACGGATGAGAGAGGCGGGTTCAGGTTCGACAGGAATGGAGATCTGTGTCATGGCGAACTTTCAGGGGGAAGACGAATGGGATGCTGAACGGGCCACACGGGTGGAAGCCGAATGGTTGGCGGGGTGGATTGAAGAACAATTGCAGTCGGGATGCCAGTGGATCGTGGAGAAAGAAGGGAGAACCTCCTTGCGTCCCGGACATATCGCGGTGTTGTTAAGAAAATTTACCAATGCGCAGATGTATCTTGAAGCGTTGAAGCGCCACAACATTCCTTGCATGGTCGATGGTGAGCGGCATTTTTACCGGCGCCAGGAAGTGATTGATGTGGTGAATGTGCTTCGCGTTCTGGATGACCCCACCGATGCTCTGGCCCTCGTGGGCATTCTCCGTTCTTCCTTAGGGGGCCTGACGGATCAGGAAATTATGGATGTCATGAAACTTGGACCGTTGGATATTCGTCAGGCTCAAAGACTTGAGGCATGGGGGAGTTCTCACCAGTCAATCATTCAGGGTCTTTTCCAACGGCTGGCCTGGCTGCATGATCAGGCACATCGACGGCCTATTCCTGAATTGCTTGATCACCTGTTTCAGCAACTTCCTCTCGTAGAGTTGGCTGCGGCCACGAGCCATGGTGAGCAGGCGGTGGTGAATGTCTGGAAGCTTCGCGACCTTATGAGTGAGCAGGCGGCCATTCCTTCTCTCTCGTTTTCTGCCTGGGTGGAGCGATTGGTCAATTTCCTCATGACCCATCCCGCAGAGCCGGAAGCCCCTTTGGCCGAAGAGACTTCATTAGATGCGGTCCGGGTTCTTACGATTCATAAGGCCAAAGGCCTCGAATTCCCCGTGGTGATGTTACCCGGGTTGCATCAGAAGGCGACAGGGCTGGATCGTGGGACACATATTACCTTTGACTGGATTAGCGGCTTGTACGGGTGCACGTTGCCTCCTGTGTGGAATGCAGGCCAGGTGCCTCTGTGGGAAAAACAACGGATCCGAGAAGCCGCCGAACAGCGACGCCTGCTCTATGTCGGAATGACCAGAGCCCGAGAGCGATTAATCTTATCAGGGGGCATGCTCCCGAAAGTGGGCGGAGAGAGCCCGTTGAGTCTTATTCAGGGGATTGCTGAAGGAGAGTTTGGCAATTCAGAGCTGAGTACTGTGCGAGTGGGAGGGGTTTCCATTCCTCACACCGTTGTCACGCCCGCAGTGTTGAAATCCTGGAAGGCTCCACAGCCACATGCCGATATGGATGGTGATAATGGGGCGGTGATTTCGACGCCACAATGGGATACCCGTGAAGTGAGATGGCACCAGGCCAAGCAAGCGAAGGCCTACGTCAATCCCTCTATGCTGCATCAGGCAAAATGGGTCCAGGACCGGGGAGAGAGGGGACAAGCTTCACGTGAGACCGGTCAGCGTCTTGGGATTGTGATGCATCGATTGCTTCAACGGTGGGATTTTCAAAGGGAGCCTGGATGGGTACAAAGTGCGCTTGTCGATTTTTGCGAACGTCAGTTATCAGGCCAGTCAGAGTTGGACAAGAGTGGGGTGGTCGGAGAACTTGAAACACTCTTTGATCACTTCCTCCTTTCACCGGCGTATCGGGAATTGCAGAGGGCAACGATCCTCGGTCGGGAGGTTCCGTTTGCGGTGCCATGGCCTGTCAGGCATTATGAGCAATCCTTGCCGCGGACCTGTGTGATGGAGGGGGTGATGGATGTGGTTTATGAAATCGATGGCGATGTGTGGGTTGGCGATTATAAAACAGATCACGTATCCTCTCGTGCCGTGTGGCAGCGAGCGGAGACTTACCGGGAACAAGCGCATGCCTACGCCTGGGCTGCGCGCCAATGCTTGGGTCCTGCGGTCAAAGGGTGTAAACTCTTTTTTGTTCGTCCTGGTGAAGTCGTCACGGTGTCTCTAGGAACCGATGGAAATATGTTTCAACACGAACCATAGCTGAGAAGGAGGGAGCGATGAGGAATTGGAGGATGAAGATATGCGTTGGGGTCTATTGCATCATGATGGCGACGGGAGGGTGCACCTCTGACAAACCGGCGCCGTTAACCGCCTTGGCCCCTCCTCCAAATGTGGATACCCAAGTGTTGCAGGTTATGACCGAAGGCAAGCGTCTCTTTGACGAAGGTCGGTGGGAAGCGGCACGACAACAATTTCAGTCTGCTGTAGAACAGCAAGCCGATCTGGCCGAAGCCCACTATAATCTCGCACTGTGTATGGACAAAATGGGTGATCAAGCCGGAGCAAAAAAACATTTCATTGAGGCCGCCAACCTTGCTCCCGGCAATAAGGTGATTTGGAATTCTCCACCCCTTCGACGGTATGGGAATGTTCCTGATGCCCCTGCGGAAGCCACTTCGACCCCGGTTATGCCAGGATTCGGTGGGGGGGCGACTCCAGGCGGCGGTAGGGGTTTTTAGTTTGCGTATTGGAGTGTTCTCGGAATTTGAAAAGAAGGCGTGAAGGGGGAGACTTAGGCCTGTTTGTAGCCACGAACAATCATGAATACCCCGACCGCAACCATCGGGATACAAAGTAACTGACCCATCGTGATCCACTGGAAGATGAATCCCAAATGACTATCCGGTTCACGGAAAAATTCCACAAAAAATCGAGCGACGCCATAACCGCAGATGAAGGTCCAAAACATGGTCCCCGGTGGGGTTGGCCGGCGGTTGATGACCCATAACAGAACAAAGAGGGCCAGGCCTTCCAGTCCTGCCTCATAGAGTTGCGAGGGATGCCGGCACTCCGGGCCGCCATGGGGGAACACCATGCACCATTCGACGTCGGTGGACCGCCCGAATAATTCTCCGTTGATAAAATTTCCCATCCGTCCAAACCCTAATCCGATGGGAGCCGCTCCTGCTGCCAAGTCGGCGATGGGCCAAACAGGAAACCCACGGGTTTTGCAAAAGACCCAGATTGCGATACATGTTCCGATCAGCCCGCCATGAAAGGACATTCCTCCTTCCCACACGGCAAAAATTTTGAGGGGATGGTCCAGATAAAAAGGAAGGTTATAAAACAATACATATCCCAAACGCCCACCGAGAAAGACGCCAAAGGCGGCATAGACAATAAGATCGGATAATTGTTGTGGTGGGAGAGAGACGTTCCGTGTGGCGGCTCTGGACTTGATAAGCCAATAGGCTCCTGCCAATCCCAGGAGATACATGAGGCCATACCATCGAAGTGCCAGGGGCCCGATACGAAAAAAGACCGGATCAATGTCCGGGTAGGGGAGCCGGGCAAGGTCCGCCAAAAGAGAGGCAGGGTCGAGGGCCATCATCCGGCAACGTGCCCTAACTCACCACAGAGGTGCCCGAAAGACGTTTGCCCTCCAGCTAAAGGCAACCTCCTATCGGGTAGCCAAAAGGCAAGAATGCGTACCGCATGCCTCACCAGGGGCGAGCCGGTTGGGAGAACCCCGTTCTTCTTGGGCAGTGGCAAAATGGTTATCGGCAAGGGTTTGTGGAGCAGAATAGGGTTGCCTTACACTAACGGGAAACGGGTCCGATCACATTGTTCGGAAGAGATCACAACATCTACCTACCATAAATGCGGATGAAAGAAAAGGCGTGTTGGCTGTAATCGGAAGTCGGTATTTTGAGGAGAGACATAGACGTCATGGCTGAAAAGGGATCATCGTCTCGTTCGAATGGTGCAGAAATCATTCTGGATTGCATTAGTGACGGAGTGATTACGATTGACCTGCAGAAACGTGTGACCTTTTTGAATCGGGCCATGCAAAAAATGCTGGGGTACAACGTCGATGCGGCGGGGACTCTCTTAGCGTGTGATGTGCTGATTCAAAGCAATATCTGCTCGACGAAGGAATGTGTCCTGGAGCGGGCTCTTCAGGGAGAGCGGGTCTCCAATTTTGAAGCAATGGTTCGTCGACGTGATGGCGTACATATTCCGGTGAGCATCAATACCGATTTTTTATTGGATAAAGATGGAAATTTGATCGGGTTAATAGAAGTCATCAGAGATATTTCGCTGGTTCGTGAGTTAAGTGCCAAGGTGGAAGAGGTGTCCGAACTCAGGCATCGACTGGGAGAACAGACCAAATTGGATAATATCGTTGCCCGATGTCCTCGCATGCAGGACATTATGGCGAAACTACCGATCATTGCCGCGTCAAAATCTTCCGTCCTCATCACCGGAGAAAGCGGAACGGGCAAGGAATTAATTGCCTGTGCGTTACATGCGCACAGCCCGAGAAAGCATGCCCCATTCGTCGTGGTGAATTGCTCAAGCCTGTCTGAGGGAATTCTGGAGAGTGAAATATTCGGTCATGTCAAAGGGGCGTTTACCAATGCGTATTTTGATAAACCGGGCCGGTTTGAAATTGCTAATGGCGGGACGATTTTTCTTGATGAGATCGGAGAGATGAGTGTCGCCACCCAAATAAAATTATTGGGAGTTCTTGAGCGGGGACAGTTTGAGCGGGTTGGATCCAATGACACGGTCACGGTGGATGTGAGAGTGGTTGCGGCCACGAATCGGAATCTGGAAGACGCTGTTCAGCAAGGACGGTTTCGAGAAGATTTATATTTTCGTTTACGAGTGATTCCGGTGGTGCTGCCCCCGTTACGCGAACGAACGGGAGATATTCCTCTGCTCGTGAATCACTTTCTCGAAAAATTCAACCGGGAAATGAGCAAACATATTGTCAGCTTGTCTCCGCAATGTTTAACGGCTCTTAGCCGGTACCCGTTTCCCGGGAATATCCGGGAACTTCAGAATATGATTGAGCATGCCTTTGTGTGCTGTGAAGAGGAGACGATTCAATTTGAGCATCTTCCAGCCGACCTCCACCGGTATTGTTGGGAGCATCGGGAATGGACCGATTCTGAATCACTGGAAGCCCTGGAGCGACAAGCCATCTGCCGGGCGTTGGAAAAATCGGGTTGGCGGCTCAAGGAAGCTTCTCAACAGTTAGGGATTGGTCGATCGACCTTGTGGCGGAAGGTCAAACAATTTGGAATAACCCAGACGACTTAAAAATGTTTCATTTTGGTCTTTATTGTTACCTAATTGTACTATTTGTAATAAAATGATATATTTTCAATTATTTATGAATTTTTAATTCCGGTGATTTATTTTTCGTAGTTTCATTTTGAAACGTTAATGGGAGGGTGATTTATATAAATTCTATATTTATCAAGTGCTTATGCGGGGTTTATTACGGCATATGGATTGCTTTCCTTTTTATTCAGTTACACGTTGATTTTATTATTCTTTTTCCTGGGAGAAGG
>JAUIKP010000059.1 GCA_030430725.1 Nitrospiria bacterium | reverse complement strand
AGCGTGGCCAGTTCCCGACGGCGTTCGGTGATGGCGGTCATGAGGGTATTGATAATCCCCAACACCGCCACACTCAGGGCAATCAACTCCAACACATAAGTGACGCGAAACGTCCGGTCAAAAATTTCCAGAATCTCGGACTTCAATTCTCCGTTACTGATCGTGACGATGGGGATGTCATTTTTTAACATCTGTTCGATCTCCTGTCGCACGACCGGGAATGCCTGACCAGCCTTGAGATATACCGCAAAGACAGTTGCGTCCGTCTCCCCCCAATGCCGACGAAAGAGTTGGTCATCCATGACCAATTTTCCACCATCGGTGGCATAATCATAAAAAATCCCCTTAACCGGAAATGCCTGTTGTCCTGAAGAAGTCTTCATGTCAATGTGACTTCCTACCGCCAGCCCCAGTCGACCGGCCAATACCTCTGACACAATCACGCCTTCATCTGCGACCGTTTCTTGTAAAATGGGAGTGGAATCACCTGTCACAAACAGATATTGGCTGCGTGCGGCATGAAGGGCCATATCACGCGCGACCAAGGACACCGACTCCCCTGAAACCTCCCCCGTAGTTTCCATGTAGGGATCAACCGCCTCGACCCCTGAGACCATCATCACCGTCTTGACTAGGGCCAAGGGCAGACCAGGCTTGCCGTTTTCGATCTCCTGTTCCCCCAACCATGACGCTGGTGCCACGATGATATCTGCCAGCATTGTTTGCTCAATCCAGATTTCTACGGTGTGTCGGAAACTTTGAATCATGATGCCCACACCAACCATAATGGCCAGCCCGACGACAATCGCCGCCATAGTCACACTGGTTCGACCGGGATTGCGGCTGATCTGTTCTGCCGCGAGTGACGGCAAAAGGCCCCATCGCCCGCTTTGCCATGTCCTCCTCCACTCATGAATCAACCCACACAACACAGGCCCCAGGGCCACTCCTCCCACCAAAAGACAAAACGCCGCGGCATACCCTCCCACCGGAATGCCGTCGACGGGAGCCATCACACTCAACACGGCACTACCTCCAAAGGCGATCATCGCGAACCATCCTGCGGTCCTGTACGAACCAGTTTCTTCATCTTCGGATTGCCCTACTGACAAGGCTTGAACCGGGGCAATCGTGCTGGCATCCCAGGAGGGGTGTAGCGCTCCGAAAAGGGAAACCCCTGTCCCAATCCCTATTGTTTCCAAAAACAGCCAGGGATGAATTTGCGACACCACCAATGACGTGACCCCATATAATTCGCCGACACTCTGCCCGATAAGCTTCGTCAACCCGCCGGCAAGGAAGACTCCAAACCAACAGCCCATAACTCCACCCACAAGACCCAGCAGACCTGCCTCCAAGAGAAACAAACCCGTGATGGCTCTCCGCTCCATGCCGAGTGACCGAAGAATGCCAATCTCCCGACGATGATGGGCCACCGAAAATGCCATCGTGTTATAGACCAAAAATACCCCCACTAACAGCGCGATTCCGCTGAGCATGGTGAGATTAAACTGGAAAGCTTTCAACATCGATTCCACCTGCTCCGTCCGTCTGGACGATTGACTCATTCGAATATCCGGCGGCACCACACCTTTCAAAGCTCGTCTGAGCGTGGCCCCCGACACGCCAGGGTCAGAAACTACTGCAATGGAATGCAGACGCCCTAACCAACCAAACGACCATTGGGCTGCAGCAATATCCATGATTGCCTGTCGTTCGGTGCCTTGGAGAGGGGTATCGGAGGATCTCAACAGCCCACCCACGATCAGATCATGGGAATTGCCCTGACTCGTCACAGTCAGAGTCTGCCCTTCGGTCACCCCTAATTCTTTGGCAAACTCTTGTCCTAAAAAGACGGTACGCGGAGAAAAGACCTGTTTCCACTGATTGTCCGTGATCGCATTTGTCGAATCCCCTGATGGCCTTAGTTCCTCATAGTCCAGAAGATCGACTCCCCAAATCACAAGCGTGTGACCCATGGAGGGACCTCCTTGGATCATGGACTCAATTTTCAGAACGGGCTGAACCGATTTGACCCCGGGAAAGCGTTGAATGTCATCGATAATTGACTCATCCATCCCCTCAGACTCACGTGATAGGGTGATAGACGCCTTTCCAACAACAGACGCCACCGAATCCTCAAAGGATTGATACACTGCGCCATTGGCCAGGCGAATGGCCAACCAGGCCGAGACACCAATCGCCACACCGACCACTGTGAGAAAGGCTCGAAAGGGCCGATGGCGCACATGGTCAAGTACCAATAGAAGAAGAATTCGAATCATGGGAGCGGTTGTCGGAAGTAATGGACGTATGTTAAAATAACTAGAAAATTATGCGTGGGGCACGGACACATGCCAAATGGGAAAGTGACTGAATCGGAATCAGCAGAAGAACTCTTGGAATCAAATTCCGAGGGACAATCTCTCACCGCCCGGCAAAAGGAAATCTTGAGCCTGGTGGCTCAAGGACTTACCAATCGTGAAATTGGTGAAAAGCTCGACATTAGCGTTCGAACGGTTGAAGTCCATCGGTTCAATTTGATGCGCCGGTTACGGGTCAGAAACGTGGCTCAATTACTTCGGCAAGCCATTGCGCTTCGCATCATTCCCCAAGGCCCGACGACTCCCCCCACAAAGACCTGAGAGACAGGCATCTCGACCCGGCCTGCTCATTAAGCGTTGAAAAATGCAGCTGAACGCAGATGTTGACTCTGTCCTGTGAAGACGTCCAATCGCATTTTTCTTCAATCCATCTCCCGTAATTTTCCTCGACACGCCAGCAATGACGGATACCCTTTTCTTCGCAGGCAAACGGCAATTTCCCGTTCGAGCCTTGCAAACACCTCACAACCTTCCTCAACTAGCACGGTGCCTATCTGAACCGCCGACGCGCCACATAACACATGCTCGAACACATCCACGCCGTGTTCTACCCCACCTGTGCCAATAATAGGGATCTGATCGCCCCAGATCTTCCAAAACGCCCGAACATTGGCCAAGGCCACTGGCTTAATCATCCTCCCACCCAATCCGCCAAATCCACCCTTGGGCTTAATCACCACCATTTCCCGTTCCGGATCAACGACCAGGGTATTCCCCACTGAATTGATGACCGTCACAAAGGCCACTCCGCTTCGCTGAAGCACCTCGGCAATTTTCTGGTGATGGATCGGGTCAAAGTAGGGCGGGAGTTTCACTCCGAACGGCACCGTCAGCAGCGCACGAATTTCTGTTAATAACCGTTCCGTTTCCTCAAAGTCATAGCCGATCTGTGGTTTCCCCGGAATATTGGGACACGACAAATTTACTTCCACCAAATCCGGTCGAGCGATCTCCAAGGCCTTGACGCCTTCGAGAAAATCATCGGGATGAAGCCCGGCCAGACTGGCGATGACAGGTTTCCCAAACCGCTTCAACTCTGGAATGAGTTTCGCGTAGACGGGAAATCCTAAATTGGGAAGGCCCATCGAATTGATCGAGCCGCCGTCGAAGGCCACATACCTCGGTTGAGGATTCCCCGCACGAGCTAGAGGCGTCATCGATTTCGTCACAATTGCACCGGCATGAGACCTCCCCAGGGCCTCCAACTCTTCCTCCGTCACACACAAGGCTCCTGACGCGTTCATCACTCCAAATGGAAACGACACCCCGGCAATTACTGTTGAAAGATCCATTGCGTATTACTCCAATTGTCCGTCTCGAATCGCGACGATCCGGTCCGCCGTCTGAGCGGCGCGTAATGAATGGGTTGCCAGGAGCACCGTCTGGCCAAATTCCTTCGCACACTGACGCAGCAATGACACAATTCTCGCGCCTGTTTCACCATCTAAATTGCCAGTGGGCTCATCGGCCACGATCAGTCGAGGGCGATGCACAAAGGCCCTGGCAATTGCCACGCGCTGCTGTTCGCCTCCAGATAATTCATGCGACCGGTGACCCAGCCGATGACTCATCCCTACCCGCTCCAACATGTCAGCGGTCCGGCTTCGGATTATTTCAGATTTTTCACCTCGTAACCGCAAGGGAAGTGCTACATTTTCTTCGATCGTCAATCCCGGGATCAGATGGAAAGCCTGAAACACAACCCCCACTTGTTCCCGACGCCATCGGGTCCATTCCTGATCACCCAACGCCAGACAGGAACGCCCATCCAGCCTGATATCGCCAGATGTGACCCAATCCAGCCCCGCCACCAAATGTAATAGCGTGCTTTTGCCGCTCCCGCTGGGTCCCATGAGAGCACAAAATTCTCCCTGCTGAATGTCCACACAGACATCCCGCAGCGCTACGACCGGAGTGGATCCACGCCGGTATTCCTTATAGACATGTTGAAACTGAATCACGGGCCCCATCCAAAAAATCTGCCGTCAATCACGGCCAAGAATCATGGAAAATTCAATACCTCTCCTATATCATACCCAGGGTAAATGGACCAAGGCGCGTCTTGAGAAGTTCTTTGACTTTCCCTTTGACCTCAGCTCTGAAAGATCGCCTCTATGGCTCAACCAATTACCGCGACACGACTTCTCCGAACACTCCTCCATGTCATTTTCCCCACCCCCTGTGCCAGCTGTCAGAAATCCTTGTGGGAGGATCCCGTGCCATTTTTTTGCCGCCAATGTTGGGATAGGCTCAAACCTATTCCAGGCCCGGTTTGTCCGCGATGCGGACGCCCCTTTGCCTCCTCCATCGCCTTACGACATAGCCCCGCCCATCAGTGCGGAGCCTG
This sequence comes from Nitrospiria bacterium, assembly GCA_030430725.1. GTDB lineage: Bacteria > Nitrospirota > Nitrospiria > Nitrospirales > UBA8639 > Nitrospira_E. The sequence goes on along the minus strand of JAUIKP010000059.1, from coordinate 6,540 downwards.
TCGCGCCCGACCAATGGCTCTTACGCAAGTCTGGAGTCTCTTTCCCTACCAACCCCCATTGAAAGAAGCCATTACCCTATTCAAATACCGGGGAAAACTGTCGTTGACTCAACCACTCGCCCAAGCCATGCTTGAGGCCTTGCCCGCTTTACCAACCCTAGATGCCATCATCTCCGTCCCACTTCATGCCCAACGATTACGGGAACGTGAATACAATCAATCACTGTTACTGGCAGACCGGCTCAGTCACCACACGGGAATTCCCCTGTTACTCTCGTGTCTAATCCGGGTTCGTCCCACAGTCCCCCAAACCTCGCTATCAAGGAAAGAGCGCCTCACGAATCTGCGTCGGGCCTTTTCCGTCCCCAAGCCGGCTCGCATCCAAGGAAAACGGATCTTATTGGTGGACGATGTCTTGACCACGGGCACAACCGTGCATGAATGTGCCAAGACGCTTCGTCGTGCCGGCTCAGGCCCCGTGTATGGGCTGACACTCGCCAGAATGGTGTAAAGAATTTGGTGCAAATCCCTGCTGGGGGTCGAGGCAAATAATCTGCAACCATGGATCTCCTGCCAGTTGTTTTCTTTGAATAACCCCCCACCGCACTTCCTTCTCCCCCTTGACTGTCTTTTCTCGATTGGCCCATTTCACCATCCCCTTCTATGAGGCAAAGAAGAATAGTTCCGATACCTCCGCTCTATGAACGTATTTGAGATCGTTCGATTCGCATAAACCACTTTTCGACTCTTCCCAAAGAGACCATTTTGCGATATATACAGCCCGTACCATTGCGATCAGGAGAAACGCCACGATGCCCATTTACGAATACCGTTGTCAGGATTGCCGGAAGCGCAATTCCTTTTTAATCCTCACCTCGAACGCCCCAGTCCCATCCTGCAAGCATTGCCAAAGTACCAACCTGGAACGCATCATGTCCCGCTTCGCTGCACCCAAATCGGAAGAAGCCCGGATGGAAGCCTTGGCCGATCCCAGTAACTTCGGGGACTTGGACGAAAACGACCCACAGAGCATGGCCCGCTTCATGAAAAAAATGGGAAAGGAGATGGGGGAAGACCTAGGGGAGGATATGGACGAGGCCATGGATGCGATGGACACCGACGATATGGATATGGGGATGCCTGCCACCGAAAGCGATTAGCTCGACTACTCAAGCAAAACTACTTGACTTTTCATAATCTTTCGTTAAGCTACACTCAAAGATAGGACTCTTTGGGGAGATCCAAGGAACATTCTGCATGTTTGCCGGACAATACTACTGTAAAATCGACGAAAAAGGACGATTTGTTGTCCCGAGTCCTATTCGTGAAGAAATCGAAATTCACGGGAATAGTCTGATGTTCCTCAAGGGACAGGATATGCCTGTCTCAGCCTATACCAATCCGGAATGGGCCAAGATCCTGGAAAACGCCAAACAATCTCTTGATGAAGACCAACGACGTCTTTTCATGTATCACATGGTCTCGGAAGCCTCCGCATCCGAAATGGATAAGGCTGGTCGCATCTTAATCCCTGGCCGGTTTCGCAAACTTGTCCCGGTCGATGAGGATCAGGAAGTGGTATTAGTGGGCATGTTTCATCGCCTTGAAGTGTGGAATCCATCAGAGTGGCGACGTTTTGTCCATGTCAATGAAGAGACCTTTGAACACAGCATGAGCAAAATTCAGAGCCTCCTCTAACAGACCCGTTGCTTCTCTTTCCACGACCAATTCCATACCCCTTTCATAGATGCAACATTGAGAACTATTCGTATTCCCTCTCTTCCCAAGCTTTTGCAGTCCAAAGGGAAAGGTGACCTAGTCCTCCTCCACAGTCATAAACGAAAAGCTAAAACTCCAGATTCTGGGATGGATTGGTCGAATTTGGGCGGCGATACTCTGTCGACTCGCGAACTTTTTGTGGTCTTACCGCTTCCACCCAGCATTAATCATCAATACGCCACCGTCAACGGACGGAGGGTCCTGGCCTCCCCAGGCCGGTATTATAAGACCGCCGTAGCCCGACATTTACTCACCATCTTGCGGCAATCATCTCATCGAACGGAATTTTTAGAGCAATTGGAGACCCACACCCTTAGGCTCTCCCTCCGCTTCCACTTTAAAACAGCCCTACGACGGGATCTGGATGGCGGGCTCAAAATCGCCCAGGATGCCATTTGCCAGGCCATCGATTTAAATGACAACCGCATCACCGAAATTCATCTACACAAAGACCTGGATTCGGTCCGTCCCCGCCTAGAATGTCTCTTAGCCATCCAGGAACCCATTGCTCGGACAATCCGATCCACCAAAACAAGGCCCGGTACTGTCCCTCAGTCCTCAACAGACCATAATCCTCGTTAAAATCTAGACACGCCGATCCTCTTTTACGGCGGATATTCCATATGCCGTTGGTCCTTCCAATCCTCATTCGCCAGACTTCGCGTTTTCAATTAGCCGAAGACGGAACCCGTCATGGGTGGTGCGTTAGACGAGGCCGCTTCATGATGATGCCGTTCTATTCGGTATTCGGATGAATCTCCGCTTACGATCGGCGATATGGCTGAAATGATAGAAAAGTAGAAGAAATTAGAGAGAGGTGACAGCGCGAGAAAGAGAATGCAGAACGATGGTCAACGGATGTTTGGCCGCTCTCGTCGGATGCTTGGTCAGGGCAGGGAACAAGAATCCGATTTTCTGGCCCTTGCAATGCCGGACAAGTCCAGGCAACCAAATGCTGTCGCCAAGGTAATGCAGTTTGACAGATACCTGGGCTCCCCTTCCCACAGGAGGAATTTGATTGTCGGGGAATTCTACGAGCATGCCCTGAGGACTGAGATTGAGCACCCGGCCTCGACACACCGTGTCTTGCCCACAACGAATGGCTACCGGAAGAACTTGGTGGGGCTTGACGGACATCCGGCGAAACGATCGTCGATTTCCTTGAGGAATTGTTAACGGTTGCCAGGGATCTTGTCTCAATGCGGTCGATGTTCCCATCGTCACGACTCCGCTGGATGTTCTTTGCTAGAATCAAAGATCTGTAAAGCTTCGTCTTCACTGGAAAAGATGGGGATCCATTCCCCAATTTCAGTGATCTCCAGGACATCCCGAACAAATCCTATCGGAGAAATGATGGCCAGCTTGCCACCGATTCGCTGAAAGCGTCGTTGGGCGAGAACCAACCATCCGAGGGCAGCGCTGTCAATAAATGAAACGGCCACCATATTTAACATCACAAACCGATAACCTTGCAGAATGGCATGATCAATCCGCCATTTAAAATCTTGTCTGGCATGTTGATCAAATCGACCCATAAAAGTTTCCACCAGGATATCGTGGCTGAGGCTACGTTCAGAAATAACCATAGAAGATTCTTTCAGGGTGATAGTAGATGGTATCTTCTTGTATCGGTTCTCCTGGCTCCACTCTTAACCCGGCTTATCGGCCAAGGACATGGTTCATTTTTACTAAGGTTCAAGGGACCTTTCAGGGTTGGGAAAGGAGTTCCACAATGACATCATCGACACACTGAACCGGTGCCGGCTTGCCGGCACCGCTCTGAAACGGACGGGTTATCCGAAGCTGAATGGTATGACGACCCGCTGTTACAGGGACTTTTCCAATAAATTGGTGCTGAACCGTGCCACCATCATCCATCGGACCGACATCGAGATCGGCTATGACTTGATCATCAACAACCCATTCAAACAACCCCCCGTTTAGATTCCTTTTATAATCAGGGGAATGGTAAGTGACCCCCACACGGGCTGAGAGCTGAATGAGACCGGCATTAGTCATTGTGGTAAGCTCAATCCCTCCACCTTGTTGCACGTCATGGGCAGGAGCGAAATGAAGCTGGCCGACTTGGACTTGAAGACCATGAGAGAGAGAAACCGGGTTCCCTTGATCACACCGGGCAACAGTAGGAAATCCCTTGCCCCCTAAGGTTCCATTGGAGGTAGAAAACACCGTCCAGTCAGAAGGGATCCCCGATTCAAAATCCGTAGCCATGAGAACTTCGGCCGAAACAGGACAAATCCCCATCGACACGATGCCCATGAGAAAAGAGAAGCCCCATCGTTGAACAGCATGTAGGCACAATGCGATTTTTGAAACCATAGTGGTATTTCCCTCCCTAACCTGCACCTTTTTGCCTCTCATAGTTTTTTTCAGACTTGAATGCCTGATAAGATATGTAAAAACGGGTGGCTAGATCCAGGTTTCTCCGTTTGAGTCTCAACTCAGACCACAGATTCTCCTCCTAAGAACCCCATTTTTTCCGTTCTTATCGTCGATTGCAAGGACAGAGGAGATTCGCGCACGACACAATTCATTTTTTCATTCACCCGAACATTAAGGTCCTACAATATGAGCACCCTCTTCACACCTCTGTTCTTCTTTTGGCACATAATCGGAGGAATTTCCTGTCTGATGGGTCTTTCTTCAGTGTCCTGGGCTCAACAAACACCACCGGAGGCTCATCCGGTTCATCCCCTGATTGCAGCCCAAGTCTTAGTAGTCGAAAGCATCGCGCTCACGGAGCGCGGACTCCAGGACTCCACGGCTATCACAAAGACTGTCACCGACCGATTGGCCGACACAGGATTTACCATCGTCTCTACTCCAGAAGAAACTCACGATGCGATCATACGGGTAAAATGCGAAGAACGACAGACATTCACCGGCCCGAGTCAACATCGCAATACGAGTCCGGCTCTTACTTCGCGATTATGGAAAGGCCCTGCCTGTCATATTTCTTATCACTATGGAGAACAATTTCCTCCTTGGAACTGGGATGTTCACACGGCATTTGAAGATACAAGTGAGGCTGCGAAAATCGCAGGAGCCTTGGATACGGGAACCTTCGCCATGACTGCTCTTAATACCCAACTTCAACAGGATGATTTCCCATTGTATCTAGTGGCTGAATGGGAACAAACCGACCGATTGCTGATGCTCTTTCAGAAATCCTCCGACAATATTGACCGACAAACGACAATTCTCAAACTTTTGGGAACTCTGGCTTCCGATCAAGCCTTCGAAACCCTCAAGCAAGCGCTCACCAACCCCGCCCTGACACCGACGGCACTAGCGGCCCTTGGGCAACAAGGAGAAAAGGCTATCCCTGCTTTGGCTTCATTTCTGGAATCCTCCACAAACTCAGACCACAGATTAGCCGCTATGCAAGCCTTGGGAGCCATTGCCACACAGAGCAATGCTCCCGCCCTATTCACTCAGCTTATGAAGGGTTTGGATACAGAAGAGCCCAAGATACAAACGGAAGCCGTGAAAGGCCTTGGGAACCTCGGGGATCGACGCGCGATTCAACCTCTGGAAAAACTTAACCTGAAAGCCTGGACCAATCCTTCCACCAGTCCCGACATGGTAGCTCTCCGTAAAATGTTGAGTTGGAGCATTTGGCAACTAAGTCCCAGCGCTCATACCGCAGAATGAATCACATGTGGAAGTGTTGAATCATAAAGATGTTCAAGGGCAAATTTGCCCAGGATGAGATTACTTATCAAAAGCTCCGGGTCGGTTCAAAAAAGCATGCCCTGAGTCTTCCCGAAGGGTCCGTCCAGTCCTGCCCTGAGTCATGTCGAAGGGAAGGCTGCAGCCGTTTTTGCGCATGGAGCGTACGCGTAGTACGTGAGCACGGAACAATGACGAGAACGCCGCTGGCGGCTTTTTTCAACAGACCCCATGTGGTTATTGGTTATTTCAGCGTGGGAGAAACCATGTCTGAGGTTTTCACCCAAGACTCTTCTAATTTTTCAAACATGAATCAAAAAAAATTCTCAAAGTCGTTTTTTCTCTACCTCTCCTCCAAATCGCATCCGTATAGAGTCCTCGCCAAATTGACCAACCTGTTCAACACATTTCCCAGACTCCCCAACAGCAGTACACCAAGGGACTCAAACACTTTATCGCCCTCCGAAGGTTGGACAATTTTATGGGTAGGGCAGGTCTGAAATTGGATTCCACTATTACGCCAAAACTACCAAACTGGCTCGGAGGTTGGTGACGGAGGGGGATTAAGAGGGACACTTCAGCAGCCAATACCGACAAGGACAAGCAAATGACTCAGATCTGAGGTGAAAAATGCCTGAAGGCCTCTTAATCTTGCCCCGGCAAATCAAGAAGTCGGGATTTGAAAATATGGATGATGAGGCGTTTTAAAAATGAAGAAACGATGATGGTGCGCCCGACAGGAGTCGAACCTGTAACCTCTTGATCCGTAGTCAAGTGCTCTATCCATTGAGCTACGGGCGCGATGTATGATTTATCAATGACTTAGGTGAGTTTGTCAAGCAGAGTCAACTGACTAGCGCGAAATTACTGCTAACCGGTACAAACCGTCCCCCTCATTAGTCCTGGTTAAAACCCACTCTACCATTTATTAACTTTTCATGTCTTGATTTTAGGTGCGGTAATTTTTATCACTGGTAAGTGATCAAACTCTCTCCATCCTGAAACAACCAGCCTTATACCGGTTCTTTCCTAAATGCGTCAAATCATTTGCTAGGAACAGACCCACCC
>JAUIKP010000058.1 GCA_030430725.1 Nitrospiria bacterium | reverse complement strand
TAAGTTCATAAGCACCTCAATTGAAATGTGTCTGTGGCCGACCCATGCGATCAGGTCGAAACTTCCTGAATAAGCGTTGCACTCGTGTCACTCTCGAGCCGCCGGTAAAAATTTTTCCGGTAGTCGTCAAACTGATTTGCGCTGATTGCTTGTCGCAGCCCATTCATGAGCGAGCCATAATACCAAAGGTTATGGATCGTATTCAGACGTACACCTAACATTTCATGCGATAGAAACAAGTGCCGCAAATAGGCCCTTGAAAACCGTTGGCAGACCGGACACCCACATTCGCCATCAATGGGATTGGGATCACGGGCATAGCGAGCCTGTTTAATCAATACCTTCCCCGTCGAGGTAAACAGCCAACCGGTGCGCCCATGCCTGGTCGGGATCACGCAATCAAATAAATCCAATCCCCGAGCCACCCCTTCCACAATATCTTCCGGAAGCCCAACGCCCATCAAGTAGCGCGGATGACTGGGAGGAAGCTGGTCGATCACCGTCTCGATCATCGCCAACATTGCAGGCTTTTCTTCTCCCAAGGATAATCCACCCAAGGCATAGCCATCCAAATTCAATTTGACCAATTCCTGGGTCGAATCTTGTCTCAAATGGACAAAGACTCCGCCCTGAACAATCCCAAACAACCATTGATGCTCTTTTCTCGGTATCGCCGCACATCGTTGAGCCCACCTGGTCGTTCGCTGGACAGCCTCACGCGCCTGCTGTTCGGTACAAGGAAAAGTCGGACAATGGTCAAGGACCATCATAATATCGGATCCAAGTGCAACTTGGATGGCCATGCTTTTTTCCGGTGAGAGTAAATGCCACGCACCGTCGATATGAGAACGAAAACCGACTCCCTCCTCCGTCACCTCACAAAGATCCGCCAGGCTCACCATCTGGTAGCCACCACTATCCGTCAAAATCGCTCCTGGCCATTGCATGAAAGCATGAAGCCCTCCCAGAGATTCAATAAGTTCATGCCCAGGTCGCAAAAATAGATGATAGGCATTCGCCAAAACCATATGAAACCCACATTCGCGGACTTCATTCGGGTCCAGTCCCTTCACCGTCCCCTGTGAGCCAACCGGCATAAAAGCCGGGGTATCGATCTCGCCATGGGAGGTCGAAAGTCGTCCAACCCTCGCACGACCAGAAGGCAACGTATGCTGAATATGAAAACGATTGGGACCTGATGGCGAGGAGGATGGTTCGTTAGGCATTATCACTGCGTAGACTTGACCTTCATGCGCGTTACATTTTATCGGGCGCGGAAATTCCCAAGATTGCCAGGCCATTACCAATGACCGTCTGAACTTGCCGAAGCAGGGCTAAGCGAGCAGCGGTCAAGTCCGGTGGAATACTTTCGTAGATTCGCTCCTGACTCAATGCTGCAGTATTCTCACTTGCCCCAGATTTAATGTTGGCTCCCATATCCCCGGCGTTCCTCTCTGGATCCACCGAGGGAAGGACTCGATTTTTGTTGTAGTAGGCATGCAATTGAGCCGCAAGCTCTTGGAGATAAAACGTGACCCGATGCGGCTCCAACGCCATCGCACTGCTTTCGACCACAAAAGGATACTGTGCCAATGTTTTTATTAGCCCTAACTCTTCATCCTGGATCAACAAGGCCTGATCCACACCCTGGACCGTCGGAAGGGGTACTTGACGTTCCTGCGCCACACGAAAAAGACTGGCCAATCGCGCATGCGCATACTGAACATAATAGACGGGATTGTCCGACGACTGTTGTTTGGCTAGTTCTAAATCAAAATCCAAATGCGTATCGGCCCTTCTCATCAGGAAAAAGAATTTCGCGGCATCTGGACCAACCTCATCAATCACCTCGCGCAGAGTCACAAATTCACCGGCACGCTTCGACATCTCAATTTTTTGACCACCACGTCGCAGGCTCACCATTTGAACCAAGACGATTCGCAAGGCCTCCTTGGCAAAGCCAAACGCTTGAACCGTTGCTTCCATCCTGGGAATATACCCATGATGGTCAGCGCCCCAAATATTAATTAACGTATCAAAGCCACGTTCTAATTTTTGTCGATGGTAGGCTATATCGGCCGCTAAGTATGTATAGCTTCCATCCTGTTTTTGAGCCACGCGATCCTTTTCATCCCCAAACTCTGACGAACGAAACCACCAGGCGCCATTCTCTTCTATGAGTAGCCTCTTTTGCCGAAGTTCGTCCAACGATTGTTGAATGAGGCCTGCCGTATGCAGGCATTTCTCACTAAACCAAGAGTCAAATTCAACACCAAATGTAGCCAAATCCTCTTTAATTCGATCCAAAAGCATTTGACTGGCCAATTGAGCGCAAAGCGTTTCAGCTTCATCCAATGAGGCATCCAGTAAGGAAGGCCCATGAGTCTTCGCCACCGACTCCGCCACAATTTTTATATAATCTCCATGATAGCCATCCTCGGGAAACGATGTCGGCTTTTCCCAATGTTCTCGATAGCGGGCATAGACGGACCGACCCAACAACTGTAATTGACGACCGGCATCGTTGATATAAAATTCACGGGAAACCATAAATCCGACAGATGCCAATAACCTAGCCAAGGCCTGTCCTAATGCCGCACCTCGTCCATGTCCGACATGCAGGGGCCCGGTCGGATTGGCACTCACGAATTCCAAGAGAATACGTTTTCGTTTTCCAATATTACTGGTCCCATACAACGGGCCCCTGTCCTGAATCATTCGTAGAACCTGAACCCACCTGAGGGGATGGAGAGTTAAATTCAAAAATCCGGGAGGGGCAACATTAACGGAGACGAATACATCTGCATACTGGACCCGAAGTCCTGTTGCCAACAGTTCGGCTACTTTCAAAGGCGGTTGTCGAACGTGTGAAGCCAATGTCATCGCGACACTGGAAGAAAAATCCCCCCATTCCGGTCGTTTAGGAGGTTCCACCACAACGGTTGGAATCGTGTCCAGTCTCAATTCGCCAGATTCCTTGACCCTGTTCAGAATAACCGCGATGGCCTCAATAACTTGGTTTTGGAGATATTTCTCCACGATTAAAAATCCTATCTACGCAGAATATATGGGTTTTTTAACAGCCGCGGCGAATGTAACACAGCATTCTAGCCAAGGCAAGGCATAGTGAATGCTTCATCGATACACTCAAAGCTTGTGGAGGCCACCGCCCCCTTTACTCGACCTAACACCTTGTCAACATTTTCGATGACTTCATCTTGTGAAAAAGAAAGACAGGGCATTTCCGAACAACGCGAAATGGACGCTTTACCAAGGCAATGACAGGATTTGCGTAATACGGCTACATGAATTCCACGGGGCGCCCATTTTCCCGGATCAGTGGGACCAAACAACAACACCGAAGGCACACCCAAACTTGCAACCAAATGCGACAATCCGGAATCATGCCCGATAAATAATTGGGCATGCTGCATATAGTCTGCAATCTGAAGCAGATCCATTCCTTTCAGAACGGCAAAATCCAGGTGAGTCAGTAGACCTTGTAAATTTAGAAGAGCGTCATTATCGGCAGGTCCTCCGACAAGACAAATATTCCATTTCGGTTTCGCCAACATCAGACCCTTGACAATACTTGCCAATAACACCGGAGAGGTACATTTGGATCGACTGCCACTCCCAGGATGAAGAACGATTAGTGGTTTCTGGTCGGGATATGGAGGCCTCCCCGAGTGTGATCTAGGGAAAACCAGTGGGACGGCAAGAGTCCTGCTTTTTTCTCTATCACAAAGGAAGCGTGCCACCTGAATCCACGGTTGGAGTATTTCCACATACCGATCGGCCATATGATGATTAAGCAAGGTCCTGTCATGAGGTGACCGAAGAATGCAATCTTGAATTCCCGCAGCATTCAACCAACTTCGCCAAATGCCCTCTGCGTCCTCTAACCAACCTATGGCTTTATCGCAACGACGGATAATCGACAGGAATTTTTCATAAGGGGAATCCTTCATCCCTTGATATGCCAAATAATTCAGCGTATCAAAGGAATAAGACTGATGAACCTCCCCTGCACTCACAAGCGCATCACCTAATTCCCTATGACCAAACCAAATCAAGCGATGTCCAGGAAATGAAATGCGCAACAACCGAAGAGCGGGTCGAGCCAATAATCCATCTCCTAACGCTCCAGGATGGACTATCAGTAAATTTTGGGCGGAAAAATTCATCTTATAATTTCAAATGAGAAGCGGCTTTTCTGGCAAATTCATAATCGGAAGGGGTATTGATATTCAAAAAAGAATATCCGTGTGGATCGATATCTTCGAAAAGAGATTCTTCAACAATTTTAACGGAGAGGGATGGGTCCTGAATTAAATCTTGAATACGAAGATTCCCGTTTTGAATCATCTCCTCCATAATGGGAGAGCATCGTTTAGAATACCTTCCATGAAGTGGCTGATATCCAGTCGAAAGCTTGACCATCAGCACATCACTTGTAGGCAGTGCACAAAGCCTTGAAATAACGAAAGGATTTAAAAATGGCATATCGCAAGCCACAACAAAAACAAAAGAATGAGAGGCCTCCTGGATTCCCGTAAACAATCCCCCTAATGAGCCTTTATGAGGGATCGCGTCAGTCACTAATCGTACAGGAAGATGTCCGCAAGGGTAATCATCTATTGCAGTCACGAGTATGATCTCATCAAATAATTTCTCTAGGGTGAGACAAACTTTGTCCAGAAACTTAGTTCCCTCCCATTCAAGCTTTCGCTTATCTTTTCCCATTCTCCGGCTTTGCCCGCCGGCTAAGATCACGCCAGATATGCCTGAAAGTTTTTGTATATCGGTCATAAAAAAAGGGGGTGGTTGCCCACCCCCTTCATTTTTTCGGAAAATTCCGAGTTGTACAACTTTAACTAGACTTTACCCTTGCGCCTATTGGCCCGCCGGGTCAAAATCCACCCTTCCACAAGGACCAAACCAATGGCGGCCAGGGTAGGATAAATATATGTTTCTTTTTCGATAGGTGGTTCTAAAACCAGGTAATAGAAAGCGGAAACGGCCATCTTTCGCCCCACATCCCCATTGTGGCCATCCCAAACGAAGAAATTAATCGGGATATATTTCCCCAATTCAATGTAAGCATCTTCTTCATAGTCACCTTTGAGGGGTCTGGTCATGATAACGGTCCATCGCCCATGGTTCCATTCCGCTTTTACCACTTTCAGTTCTTCGGTAAAATCATCACGGTCCTCGAAATCGACATCCCAACCCGCGCCTTGATAGGCTTTCAATTCGCCATCAGCCGTCCATTTGACAATATCCACAGGGAATCCCTCGTCCCCCCAGAAATAACGTGGTTTTCGGGGTGCCGGTAATTCCTGCCATTTTATGGGCAACTGGAAGGCGAGCCCATCATTGTAAACCTGATAGGCGTTTTGTTTGGCGGCGATGGATTCAGGATGTTCAGGATCGTCAGCGAACATCGATCCTCCAGGTGGCTGTTCTTCAATTCCATAATCACCAAGATTTACTTCGTAGGGCTCCCAGTCCACCTCGTCTTCCTGCACACTCTTTGTACGATCATCCCACCTGAACATAAACGAAATATGGGTGTCATTGTAAAGGGACTGAATCCAAACATCGTCAATTCTTGTAACGAAGTTTCTAGGCTTATGAGTGATCTGCCCACCCATTGCCACAATTCGTCGCTCAACCAGGTCCCACCGTTCATCATGTTCATCAGCGGGCAAGTCTCCTTCAACATACTTTGACGGAACAACGAAATCGACTTTTGGCTTATCCGTTAACGGATCAATTCCCCTAGGCTTCGCGGCAATTAGTTCAGCCGCGATTTCATCGGTCACATTACCACCGGCAATATCAACATCCTTATCCCGTTCACAGAGATGATTAACGTAATTTGCAATGTGCCACCGATCTTCAATGGTGGTATTATCGGCAAACGATGGCATTGGCGTTCCGCTTACCCCGGTTGAAAATGTTCTGAAAATATTCTTCACATTATAGGCGTCCTGTCGGCTACCTCTGAAATTCCAACACTTATGCCAGTCGGCAGGTTGTATGGAAAATCCCCAGTCATCATTGAGGTTGAAGGGATTCCCATCTCCGCGACCCTCCAATCCATGACATTCAATACACTTCATTTCCTTCACAAGCTCAGATCCACGCTTCACCGATTCTGCCGTGGGAGGAATCGGTTCAATTTTTTCCAATTGCAACACGTGGAATTCTTCAAATTCGGTATCTTGCCAGCTACGATCCTTGACCAATTCGGTTGTCACAAAGGCTAGGACGTCCCTTCGTTGGCCTTCAGTCAATATACCTTCCCAGGAGGGCATAGCCGATCCAGGCAATCCATGTGTTACCGTTTGAAATAAATCTACGTCAATGAGGGGCAATTCACCGCTGGCCGTATGACGAATTTTAAAAGTCCCCGCATTAAAATTACGTGGTCTTGGCCAAAGTCGGTCCGCTCCCGGCCCATCTCCCGCCCCTTCAACGCCATGGCACCACACGCACTTTGTGAAATACACTCGCTTCCCTGCTTCAACTTGTTCGGCTGATGGTGGAGCAGGGCGACTCCCCTCGGCAAATCCTTCCGCCATTTCCGCATGGGACGTGGTAGTAAAGCCTAGTCCGGCCATAAGGAGACCGCAACTCAGAAGCCAGGCTCCTAGGCCACGTCTACCATATCCGGGTGTAGTCGTTTCGTTCATGACCATCCTCTTTTCAAAGTGTCCAGTATCGAATTGAATTTCATTCATGTCCGCGTTCTCCTTATTCCCAAGTCCGCGGGTAATACCCCGTATGCCAGTATTCAAACATGATGACTTTCCAAATTTCATCAACGGTTAAATGCTGTTCCCACGGTGGCATCACGGATGCCCAGGGGAAACCTTCACCGGGAAGCCCGATTCCTCCCTTAGCCACTCGCCAGAACACAAAAGTCTCCTGGAGCTGTGCGATGGTTCCTGCATCGGTAAAATTGGCAGGAATTGGATTAAAGGCAAACGCCCAGAGGCCGCGACCGTTCAAATTATCCCCATGACAGAAGTGGCAATTTTGGAAGAAAATCTCTCCCCCTTCCCGAACATGTTTAATATACCCTTCGGCATTCGGATCCCAGGGGTTATCCTCCGGATTGTTCACATCCTTCATTAAACGTCCCATATCCTGACTGACGATATGAGCGTTACTGTATGCCTGATCGTATTTTCCCTCTGGATTAATACGATACGGATTCGCGGCAGTTTGCAATACATAGGTTTTCCCGTGCACTTTAGTTGTAGCGGGTGGGGCGGGATGCACGGTTCTCAATTCAATGGGTTCATCAAAGCTGGGAAGAAATGAATTGTAGGCAAAACCCCAAAGCCCGATTGGCAATAAAACCAATAAGGCTGTTCGAATGAATTTCGTCATTCCCGTTTTTGCATCCAGGACGTTGATGATGGGACGTTTAAATTCCTCCCATTCCTGCTGCGAACCCGAAACCCACATAAAGATACCGCAAGCAGCCACGGTCCCATAAATGGCCCGCACACTAAATGGAATGGGCGGATAGATTCGGTACTTGAGATAGAACAAATTCACAAAACACCAGACAAATATTCCCGCCCAAAACTTGGGCAACCCCATACCGGCTCTTTTGAGGGAATAATTAATAATAGAAAACACAAGGATGCAGATAGCCAACTCTGTAATCATCTGCATCGGCATGTAGCCTTCAACTAGTTTAAGCCACGTCATTCTTCCTTACTCCTTATAAAGGGTTATCCCCTAAATTAATATTTCTTATTCTTTTGGAGGTAAAGGCTGGCCTTCTTTTAATTGCGCCAAATAATCGACCATTTTACTAAGAGCCCCGCCTGTCAGTCTTACGCCAAAATCCTTTGGCATCTGATTGTCGGGAAAATCCTTTACGACGTATGCACTTGGATCTAATATCGATTCAGTAATATACTCCTTTGGTGATTTGGCTTTACCCTTATAGTCTGGATCCTTAATACGAATGGGAGCATTGCTTCCCTCCATGAGGAGAGGGCCGACTTTCCCCGTCGCACCTTCAATGCCTGGAATCGTATGACAGGCTGGACAACCGGCATTCATAAAGAGCTTGTCGTAAGGCTCACTTCCGTCGGCTAAAAGATTTCCGCCACCAGCCCCAGCTTCTTCTTCACCACCTGCCGACGGTCGATCAGCTTCGGGAATAAATTTTTCATACGAAGCGACAATTTCATCATAAGATGGAGCCTCTTTTCCTTCCCGCGTATACATCCAGGTATCCACGGCGGCCAATTCCCCCAAAGTTAAAGATATCGGTGGCTTGTGAATTTTTGGCATAGGACTTACAGTATCGTTCGATCCCTTCACACCAAAACCAGTCACCACAAAGCAACTTGGACATGCATGTGACTCGGCGATATATTCTTGACCAGTTGTAGCGGTGCCTGACCCTTCAAACGCTTCCTTTTGTTCAGTGGTACGTGACCCGGGATCATTCATATGGTAATTGGGTTCTTTTAATCTCTCAGGGGCGGTATCCGGAATCCCATAGAGATTCGGTGCACGTTCACTTAAAAAACCTTGTTGGAATCCATGGCATAACGGGCATTGACCTTTGCCAATGGCCCCTTGGGTTTTACTTTGGCCAATTCCTCCAAAAATGATTTTCTCCCCTTCATCACCTAACTGTTGCGCTGACATGCTTTGGAAATCCAGTTTTACGACCGGAGGGGGAAACCCTCCTTCGACCTGAGGCAGCCAATTTCCGTAGCCGGACAGCGCGGCAGCTACGAAAAACATAAAACCTCCAATTTTCATCAAGGCACTGATATTAGGAAAATACAGCCCCATCACAAAGGCCATGATCGTGATCATAACCAGAGAAACCGGTAATAAACGACTTTCCCCTTCCCAATTATGCGTATAATTGGAAATTGCGATAAAGGCCAAAAATGCACAGAAAATCCCGATTATCGTTTGAAAACTCGCCTTTTTCTTTTTTTCCGGATCAGGAATTGTTGCCTGGAAATACAGCAGCAACCCAACCAGCATCAGCAATACTGGCCATCCCATCCCTATTGCCCGTCCCAATAACTCAACCACAGTGCAATCCTCCAACTTGGGGGCTGCCTATTGCAGCCCCACGATTGTTTGTAATTGTATTTTTCGTTCAATGACCAGTCGCAGACTGAGGAGACGGAACTGGTTGGCCTGCTGGCGATGGAACCGGTACTTTTTTCGCACCAAGTGTGCCCAACCAAAAGACAAACATAATGCTGATCCAGAAAAATAACACGTTAAACGAAATAACGTTGGCCGCAAAACCAATGGTGTGGGTATAAGCCCACGGAGAGTTATCCCGCATGACTTCGTTAACGTGCCAGAACAATCTCACCGAAGAACGTATATAGCCCATCAGCCCCATCATCCATGTGAATGCCGTGGCCAACATGATGATGGCATATTGCGAACGTGGGGGAATTTGACCCCATCTAATCGGTCCCAGTTGCCTACCATTTTTCAACATCGCCAGATTCAGTGGCGTCATTAACAGCAGGCATGACAATGTTCCGGCAACCTGGGGCACCGACAACCCGATTCGGACGTTTGCAGGAATGAAATATCCATAACAAGCCAACCAAATATTGTTTAGCTGGCCTATGAGGAAAAAACATCCCATAAAAATATTGCCAAATTTGGCCCAGCTAACCGTTGGAACCCTGTTCCCTCGCTGATACCAAATAAAGCTTAAAACGGTCGTCATAATAATGGCGTTAATGCCACCATTTTTTGCCGACATGACACCATAATTCCCTAGAACCGGATGCTGTTGACCACCCATAGCTTTCAATTCCGCTGGAGTCATGACGATCGTATGGGGCGTAATGAAAACCAGAAGACCAACCACTAGAATAAACACGAGATACTTAATATATTTTTGGAATCGTTCCCCTCCGGTCATCCGTCCTAGGGCTTGCCACAAGTAATAATTTGTGGTCAAAAACAGGATTCCGATCATGGTGGCTTGAATAATAAACAACCATGCCAACAATCCACCCATCAACGTAATTCCCATTTGCTGACGGTAGGCATACACCTCACGCATCAACCAATATCCTGCAAAGGGCAACGGGATGAGAAATGCTACACCTAAACTCATTGCGATGTAGCCCATCCAGTCATAATGAGCCCGCTCTTCATCCGTCTTTGAAGAAAGGAATCGATAGGCCGCATAGGCTGCCACCACACCACCGCCAAAGGCCATGTTCCCGAGAATTCTATGAACGTTCAGAGGATTCCACAGTGCCGTATGAAGCACGTGCCAAATATTTCCAAGATAACGTCCTTGCTCATCCACTCCGGCAGGAGACATCATAAACGCAATCCACGAATTGGCGAGAAACATCAACACCGTTCCAATTACATTTAGAATTACGGACATGCTGAGATGAACCCACTTCAGAACACCTTCCCTCATCTTGTCCCAACCGTAATAATAAATGTAAAGGGTTGCACTTTCCGCCACGAATGTTAAGGCATAGATGTGCATGACCGGCCGGAAAATACTAGACAAATACCCAAAGAAGGCCGGATAGAGCGTAAGGAAGGTAAAGATCAGAATTCCACCAAGAATGGCGGTTAAGGAATAAGCCGTTAAGCTGATCTTGATAAAATCATAAGCCAATTGATCGTACTTCTTGGCCATTGCCTTGTCTTTACTGACCATCCCGGCAAACTCGATGCACATACAAAAGATTGGTACCGCCAACACAAAACTTCCATAATACAGATGCTGCTGGTTGGCCACCCAAAGAAGGACACGACTCTCAAAGTTATACCGAGGGTAAAAAGTTTCATTGTCCTCCGTCACCGGCGCAGGCATCCCAATGGCTGGGCCTTCGGTTTTGTAATAAACATCCCGGCCCATTTCCACTTTTTCCGCCTCGCCCTCCTCACCTTCGGCCTTTTGTGCCGCGACAACTTCCGGTGGAGGTCCACCAGCCGGTGCCCCACCTCCACCTGCCACGGCGGTGATTGACAGGAAAATCGGCAACAACAGCAGACAGCCCATCACCATCAATGCCGATACGGCGAACAACTTTTTCTTTCCCCGGGTCATTTGATTGAACAGGCGACCCATTGACCTACCTCCTTGTGAAAACGTGTTGAGTTAAACCCATCAAAATTAACTAACAAAAATATCATTAACCTTAGCTTCCAATCTCATAGCTTGTCATAACTATCGGAACATATAGAAATAGTCGAGTCCTTGGGCATCCATCAAGACATAATCCAAGGCTTGGAAATATACAAAACAAAT
>JAUIKP010000057.1 GCA_030430725.1 Nitrospiria bacterium | reverse complement strand
ATAACGCCTTGACACCACATCAGACCACCATACTATTGGCCAAATACATAATCGATGGTGAAGGAGTGGGCCTGTAAGCCGGATTCTGTACCGGATGAAACAAGATTCATCCAGTGGTGACCATTTCTCTGGAGCCTAGGTTACCCTAGGCTTCAAGCAACCTACCCGAGGACCTCGACCGGGCCGGCCTCTCCCCCGGTCCGAGAAGAAATCGCTTCCTTCAACAAACCGGGAATCGTCCCCCTATTTGGTTTTGCTCCAGGTGACGCTTACCCTGCCACCTGTGTTACCACAGGCGCGGTGGGCTCTTACCCCACCATTTCACCCTTACCTGGCAAAAACAGAGGAATTTGCCATTGGCGGTATATTTTCTGTGGCGCTGGTGTCGGATTGCTCCGCCTGGGCGTTACCCAGCACCTTGCCCTATGGAGTCCGGACTTTCCTCTCACGAAAATGTCCGTGAGCGGCCACCCGGCCCACTCGCACCATCAAGAACTATCGTAGGTTGAGAAAATGAGGAAAGCAAGAGACGGAGCACATGGCGGAAAGGCTATTCGGTCGTTTCCTCTTCAAGATGGCGAGCCAAATAGAGAATGCGGTGACAGTAGGAACAATCCAATAATTCGTCACCGCGTTTCACCTCTGCAACCAATTGAGGAGGAAGCTGAAGCTGACATCCCCCACAGGCCCCGTCACGAAGCTGGGCAACGGCATATCCTTTTCGTATGGTCTTTAATCGGTTGTATCGAACCAGGAGCGGCTTGTCCACCAGTAGGGAAAGAGTCGTTTGCTGACGGTCCAAATCGGCTAATTCATTCTCTAAATTGGCAAAATGAGTCTCCAGTCTCGCCTTTTCGGTATCAAAAACTTTCTGGGCTTCCATGGATTGTTCTTCCAGCTCCTTTAAGGCCTGGTCATTCTGTTCCACACGCTCCATGATTTCCAGCACATTCTCCTCAATAGAGTCTTTTTTCTTCCGGGCTAACTCTATTTCAAACAGGTGCGCCTGGTATTCTTTATTCGTTTTTAATTCAGAGAGGCGATTTCTGATTTTCTGGAGTTGCTCTTCTTGAGTAGCGAGTTCCCGTTCCGAACTTCGTCGTTGTTTGACGAGAGATTCACCGGTATTTTTTAGGACCTGTAGCTTGGCAAGAATATCTTGAAGCGGAGCTTCGGCGAATTTGAGAAGTTCTGGAGCCTTCCGTAACTGGTCTTGAATCTGAAAAATTCGAAGATCAAATTTTTGAAGATTAATCAGGTATTGCAACTGCAAATTCACAGAGTCCTCAATATCCTTTCGCACATTTGCCCACCCGGTTACTCAAGTCCGGCCCGGTCTCATGGTGGGCCCACCAGGACTTGAACCTGGGACCAACTGATTATGAGTCAGCCGCTCTAACCAACTGAGCTATGGGCCCGAGATCATAACGGCGCACACACCCTTTTACCATAAATGGCGCTCAGGAAAAACTCCCCCCTGCGAATTTTATTCCCTTGTAGGGAGGGAACTCAGGTGGACGCCATTAATAAGGCCTTTTTTTGACGAAGCACATTGGACTCCGCAACCAAAGCATCGACCAAGTCCTGGCGTCCCTCCCGTTGCGCAACCTTGAGTTGACTAATCACCTCGTCCATAAGGCGTTGGATCTGTTTTTCCTTTAAAACACGGAGACATCCGGCGACATGAATAGCCACTTCGTCACAATTGTATTCCATCACGCTCAACCGGGAAATGACCGGTTCATAAGTCGGATCCTCGCTGAATTCCGCATGTAGTGCATCAAGATTCAAATGCCCTTCTTCATTCGTATGCTGAAAAGCTTTGCTAAGAATAAGGCGATAGAGAGGAACGGTAAATGCCCCCTCATCGAGTTGACGAATCTGATCCGGTCCCAGGCGACCTTGGAGTAATAATACAATAAGGTCCCGTTCCTCCGGCTTGCCTTGAGGAATGACCAGATTCGTGGCAGCTTGTTCCTTCCCCTTTACCGACGAGGCGACATGCATCGGCCTGGAAAGAGTTGGGAGACGTTTACGGAGTAATTCCGGTCGGATACCCAAGCGTTCTGAGACCACTTTCAGATATTCTTCTTTTTCTATGGGATTTTTCGTCTTATGAAGTATCGCAAGAATGTCATCCGCCCGCTTGACTCGATCTTGAATGGAATAATTTTGGGCTTTGTTCAGGACCGACATAATGGCAAAATCCAGAAGTGTCGCCGCTTTTCGCTCCAATTCACGAAACGCCGGCACCCCGTTTCTCCGAATAAAGGTATCAGGATCTTCCCCGGCCGGGAGCAGCAGTACCCGGACTTCAATGCCGGAATTCATAAACAAATCAAGCGTCCGTAATGCCGCGCCGATCCCTGCGGCATCTCCATCAAAGACGAGCATCACCGACGGGGCCAATCGACGTAGGATCTGGACATGATCGGAGGTTAACGCCGTTCCCAATGGGGCCACGGCATTTTCAATCCCGTTTTGGTGGAGAGCAATGACATCAAAATACCCTTCTACCAAATAAAACCTCCCGGAAGCGGAGGCTGACTGCCTGGCCTTATCCATTCCATAGAGGGACCTACCCTTAAAGAATAGGTCGGTTTCGGGTGAATTGAGATACTTGGGAGAGGCCCCGTCTTTCAGGATCCGACCCCCAAATCCCATCACCTGCCCGCGGGGATCAGTTATGGGAAACATCACCCGCTCACGAAATCGATCATACGTTGAGATTCTGGTCCCATCCTCAGACTCTTTCCGCACAACCAATCCGGCCTGTATGAGTTCTTCCGGCTTGACAGATTGCCGTTCCATCCATTTGGAAAGGCCATTCCATCCTTCCGGAACGAATCCCAACTGAAATGTGCTCCAGGATTTCCTGGTAATTTCCCGCTGATCCAAATAATTACGGGCGACCTGACCTTCAGGAGTTTCCAGAAGGTTACGGTGATACCAGGAGGCAGCCAATTGATACAGATGAAAATATCGTTCACGAGATAGTCCTGAAGTGGTCTTCGCCGCTGCTTCTCGACGTTCAGGCAGGGGCACCCCTGTCCGTTGGCTTAACTCGCGCAGAGCCTCCATGAAATCCATGCCTTCTTGTTTCATCAAAAAGGTAAAGGCATCTCCGCCGACACTGCAACCGAAACAATAAAACATTTGTCGAACAGGGTTGACCGAAAATGAGGGAGTTTTTTCTGAATGGAAGGGGCACAACCCTTTAAAATTTTGTCCCGCTTTCGACAGACTCACGTAGGTGGAGATGAGATCGATAATATCAATGCGATCTCGAATTTGTTGAAGAATCTCTGGAGGAACCCCTCGTTTATCACCTGTCATTTCACTTCTCACCACGGATTGCGTTAGGGACCCATCACGAATTTCGTTCCCTTCGAATAACTCTCGGGAAGATTTTTCCCGGCCATCCAGTTTTAACCAGGAGGCCAGGCAAATGTCCGCCCACCCATGACGTGAAAATGCAAATGAAAAACACTCTGCCCGGCTTCCGGTCCGGTATTCGCAACGACCCGATATCCGCCACCGGAAATGTCCCGCTGCCTGGCCATCTTGGCGCAGACGACCATCAGGTGGCCTAACAAGGCGGCATCTGTCTCTTTCGTATCATCCAAAGACACCACGTGACGCCTGGGAATCACCAACATGTGCACCTGCGCTTGAGGATTGATATCGTTAAACACGAACGCATGTTCATCCTCATAGAGGGTGTCGGTGGGAATAGTCCCCTCGACGATTTGACAAAAAAGACATTCACCCATGAGTCGAGCCTCCTTCGGGCTGTCGAACTCCTGATTTGCCAAATCGCTTGCCAAGCTCTTGATAGACGTCTTCAGGAGGAATGGAAAAATGCCCGAGGACGATGAGGGTATGAAACCACAAATCAGCCATTTCGTAAATAATTTCCTCCCGATCGCCATTTTTCCCGGCGAGAAGGACTTCTCCGGCTTCTTCGGCCACCTTTTTCAACATACGATCCAGGCCTCCCTCCAATAATTTCGACACATAGGAATCAGGGCTCGGGTGGGCCTTCCGATCGCCAACCATTTCATACAGACGCCGGACAATCCCTCCCCAGGCCGTACCGGAGAAGAGGGAGGCGGACTCCTCAGAAGTCGAAGAAGGTAGGGGAGAAAAAAAACATGAACGGGTCCCGGTATGACACGTCGGTCCAATAGGATGGGCCTTCACCAAAATCGTATCCCGATCACAATCCACAAACATTTCCTTTACAAGCAACTCATGGCCGGACGTTTCGCCTTTTTTCCACAACCGTTTTCGAGATCGACTCCAGAAATGAACCCGTTGGGAATCGCAAGTCAGTTTCCACGCTTCTTGGTTCATGAATCCCACCATCAGGACCGTCCCGTCCAACCAATCCTGCACCACACAGGGGAGCAATCCCTGTTCATCAAACTGCAATGGGCTTATGGAAGAAACTTCGGTCATTGGTCCTTATGAAATGGAAACCGGGACGGTTCCCGGGCGCACAGGGATACCATGTTGAGCCAGATACGATTTGGCTTGTCCGATGGAATACGTTTGATAATGGAAAATAGATGCCGCCAGCACCGCATCTGCCTTCCCCACGTAGAACGCCTCATACAGGTGGTGAAGCGTGCCGGCCCCGCCAGAGGCAATGACGGGAATAGAGACGGACTTGGAAATAGCCGCGGTTAAGGCTAAATCATAGCCGTCCTGCTTTCCGTCCTGATCCATACTGGTCAAAAGAATCTCGCCGGCCCCATAGTCCTTCATCCGTCTCACCCACTCAACGGCATCCAGGCCGGTCGAGGTCCGCCCTCCATGGGTAAACACTTCCCACCCGGGTTCACCTCCATCACATGTGGTCACCCGTTTCGCATCGATAGCCACGACGATACATTGCGAGCCGAAACGATTGGCGGCGGCTTTTACAAAATCCGGATCTTTCACCGCAGCGGTATTAATGCTGACTTTGTCCGCTCCGGCCTCTAATAACCGGCGAATATCCTCAATGGTCCGGATTCCTCCCCCAACCGTAAGCGGCATAAACACCTGTTCCGCCGTCCGAATCACCACATCTAAAATCGTATCCCGATTTTCATGTGAGGCGGTTATATCCAGAAAACATAGCTCGTCCGCACCTTCACGATCATACACCTGAGCAACGTGAACCGGATCTCCCGCATCCCGCAAATTCACAAACGAGACCCCTTTCACCACTCGCCCGTCTTTAACATCCAGGCAGGGTATGATCCTCTTCGTCAGCATGATGTTTGAGAGGCTTCTGTCAGAGCCACCATTTCAAGAGCCGCTTTCAAATCCAAGGTCCCTTCATACAAGGCCTTGCCGATAATGATTCCGGAAATCCTGCTTCCGAGTGCCTGAATGGTTTGCACATCCCTGAGGACGGTGACTCCACCAGAAGCAATAACGGGAAACGGCGAGATACCAACAGCTTCTCGGAGAGCTGAAATGTTTGGTCCTGCCAACATACCGTCCCGGGAAATGTCCGTAAAGACCATGCCTCCCAATGGAAGGTCTTTTACTGATTCAAAAACCTGTCGTGGGGTGAGACTGGACACGGTTTTCCACCCATGCACTGCGACTAAACCCTGCTTGACATCAATCCCGATTAAAATTTTATCAGGAAACTCTGTGGCGGCTGCCGCCAAAAAATCAGCGTCCTGTAGGGCCGCTGTCCCAATCACCACCCGGTCCACTCCGCAGGACAAGTAGTCTCGGATGATAGACTTGCTTCGTATGCCCCCACCAACCTGCACGGGGATTGCTAATCGTTTGGTAAGAGCTTCAATGTGTGGGAGATGCTGGGGGGTTCCGGTCACCGCCCCGTCCAAATCCACCACATGAAGGTAGCGGGCCCCAAGACTCTGCCAATGTTCCGCCATCGCCACGGGGTCATCGGAATACCTGGTGACCTGATCCATCTCGCCCTGTCGCAACCGGACACATTTCCCGTCCTTCAGATCAATTGCAGGAATCAGTAGCATCGGTTAGGGATTCTCCTTCAAGGATGAAGCAGGAAAAGGAGACCCCTGTTCGTTCAAGCCGACGGGGAAGGCCTTCATCACTTTGTTGACACCCAATTCGGCAAGTGTATCGGCAGTCACAAACCCTCCGCCCTTTTCAAAAAATCCTACGACATCCTGGTTAAGTGGTTTTTGTTCCTCAAAAAATTCCCCGCTCCACAAGACCATTCCATCAGACGGTCTCAGGAGGTATACTTCAAACCCTACAGCGGCCGGCTTGGCTCCAAGCTTGCTCCCTTCACGCTCACGGTATGTCCGGACGAGTCCCGCCACAACTCCATCCACTTTTAAGCGGGTACCAACCTCTTGGCCCATGACGGGAAATGACGATTCCCCTTCCAGGCCTTCCTTGCCTATCACGGCAGAAGACTCCTCCGGACCGATTACCCGTAAGGAAGGCCGGAGGGCCAACACGGAAGCCACCTGCATCGAAATTCGATGTGCCGCCGTTTCAGGCACCACATAACGAACTTTTTTAAATTCAGTCCCATCCGCCTGATCTGTCCCCGGCAACCGAAATTGCGTACGAATTTCTTCCGGATCCCTTATACCTCCACGTGAGTTGCTCGCCAATTGAGGAGTTTTGATGGTCTGAAAAGGAAGGATGGCGAGACTGGATATACGGGAGGGATCAAATTGTGGCGCAGCCTGAATTTGAACTTTAGGAGGAACACAGCCTACACCGAGACACCACCACCCGATCAGGCTCATGACCAGGAACCTGGCAGACAACGGTCTCGACCGCCCATCGATCGCAAGACACATTCTCCTCATTGCCAATCACCAAAATTCTTCAGGACCTGCAACCCGACGGCCTGACTTTTCTCGGGATGCCATTGAGTGGCAAACACATTGTCTTTCCAGACACTACTCGCAAAAGAAATTCCATAGTCGGTTTGGGTACTGACAAGACCACAATCCGTTGGTTCTACATAGTAGGAATGCACGAAATACACATAGGAGTCGGAGGCAATGCCACGTAAAGGCGGAGCAACCGTGTTGACCTGAATCGTATTCCAACCCATATGAGGAATTTTAAACGACGTCCCTCCCTCCTCGGACGGACGGGGAATCGCTTTCACCTTCCCGGCCAGGATCCCTAACCCTTGATGATATCCAAATTCTTCGCTTTCCGAAAACAGCAATTGATACCCTAAACAAATGCCGAGAAAGGGTTTTCCCGAGGCTATGGAACGGTGGATGACATCCATCAACTCAAAGCGAGCCAGGTTCTCCATGCAATCTCCAAACGCGCCCACACCCGGCAACACGACATGACCGGCCTGGTCAATCACGAGTGGGTCTCGAGTCACGACCGCTTCATGGCCCACACATTCAAACCCTTTCTGCACGCTTCGAAGATTTCCCATCCCATAATCAATAATGGCAATCATGTCCTGCCTGTTATCCTCTCTCTCCGCCCACTGATTCTCACCATTAGAGCATGCCTTTGGTGGAGAGCACTCCCTTAATTCGTTCTTCCCGTCTAACCGCTTGATCCAAGGCTTTTGCAAACGCCTTAAAAATCGCTTCCATGATGTGATGAGGATTTCTTCCATACAGCACATTCACATGAAGGTTTAACCCTCCCTGACTCACAAATGCCTGAAAAAAATCTTCAAACAATCCCAAATCAAACGACTTAATATACCGCGTGGGTAACACCACATTGTATACAAGGTACGGCCGGCCACTCAGATCGACGGTCACCTGGGCCAAGGTTTCATCCAACGGCACCGTCGCCCATCCGAATCGGGTGAGGCCTTCCTTGGTCCCTAGAGCCTGGGTCAAGACCTGCCCCATGACAATGCCCACGTCCTCAATCGTATGATGGTCATCAATCTCGATATCCCCTTTCGCTTCCACGGTCAGATCAAAAAATCCATGTTTACCGAATAAATTCAACATGTGATCTAAAAACGGGATCGAGGTCTTAATCTGATTGTTGCCGCACCCGTCGAGGCCCCATTCCACTCGAATAGCGGTTTCTGCGGTTTTCCGTTCTTGGGAAGCCGTTCTGGGAACAAGATGTTGGTTCATGTCCATCGACTCTCCATTGATCGCCCATGTGCATCCAGGCCTTCCAGCATAGACAGCCGCATCACTGGAGCATGGGCTTTGCGCAACGCCGCCTTCGAATAGGCCACCACATTGCTGGTTTTCATGTACTCATCCACACCCAAACACGAAAAAAATCTGGCACTCCCACCCGTTGGCAACACATGGTTGGGCCCTGCCACATAATCCGCCACGGCGGGAGGGGTATAGCGCCCAACAAAAATAGCCCCCGCATGACGAATACGTGATACATAGTCTCCCGCCCGATCCACATTTAACGATAAATGCTCAGGCGCAATCCGATTGGCTAATTCAAATGTTTCATCAAAGGATCGTACAACAAACGCCAGGGCATGATTTTGAATTGATCGGGACGCAATCGCCTGGCGTCCCAACTGTGCGAGTTGGCGGGTCACTTCAGTCACAACCCGTCTGGCAAGAGTCAGAGAAGTCGTTACCAGGTAGACGCAGGCTTCCTCATCATGCTCCGCTTCACAAAGAAGATCAGCCGCCACATGAAGTGGGTTACTGGCGGAGTCCGCAATGACCAGTAGTTCACTCGGACCCGCAATCATATCAATGTCGACTTGGCCATAGATCAGGCGTTTGGCCGTCGCCACATACAAATTCCCGGGACCGACAATCTTATCTACGGGCCGGATTGTCGAGGTGCCAAAAGCCAGGGCTCCAATGGCTTGGGCTCCGCCGACCCGATAGATTTCATCCACTCCAGCGACATCCGCCGCCACCAATAACGCGGAGTGGATACTGCCGTTCGGAGTCGGCGTACACATGACGACCCGCTTCACCCCAGCCACTTTCGCGGGGATGGCATTCATGAGGACCGATGATGGATACAGGGCTTTTCCGCCCGGAACATACACACCGACGGCATCTACGGGCGTAATCCGTTGGCCTAATTGAATGCCCTGTTGACGATAGACCCAGGATTTCCTTCGTTGTCGGCGATGAAAAGTCCGGATACGGGTGGCCGCATATTTCAACGCTTTAATATCTGAGGACGGTAGCTCGGCATATGCACGTTCGATGTCTTTCGACGTCACACGAAGGCTGTCAGGACTGATCCGGACATGATCGAATTTCCAGGTGAATCGCTGGAGCGCCTGATCACCCTCTTGCCGAACAGCATCCAATATGGTCTTAACGGCTTTTTCAACCTTGTCGTTTTGTTGTGCTGCCCGCTGACAGACACGATTCACCGCTTGCGAAAACCCTTGATCCTTGTGGGAAACAATGTTCATGCATAAACCTTTTTGGCACGAAGACGAGGAAGAATTTTCTTCACCCGAGCAATCAGTTCTGTAATAACGGCATGTTTCATTTTTAAGCTTGCCCGATTCACAATCAAGCGGGCAGATGACCAGGCGATGACTTCATCCTCGACCAGATTATTGGCTTTCAAGGTGTTTCCCGTCTCCACCAGATCGACAATCCGGTCGGCCAATCCGACCAATGGAGCCAACTCGATCGACCCGTAGAGCTTAATCAATTCCACAGGCAATCCCTGCTGGTTAAAATAGCGTTCGGTGATTGTGGGATATTTGGTTGCCACCCGTAGCTTGGAAGACATCCGTTGTACCAGCAGGTGTCCCTTCGGCCGAGCAACCACCAGCCGGCAGACTCCCAGGTTCAAGTCAACCGGTTCATAGACATCCGGTTCCTGTTCCAATAAGACATCTTTCCCAACTACTCCTAAATCGGCTGCACCATACTCAACATATGCCGGCACATCACTTGGGCGAACAATTAAGACCCGGTGCCCATGCTCCGGAAATTCCAATATCAATCGACGGTCATCCGCTCGCACATGATATCCGGTATAGCCTGCCCGGCGGAACAATTCAAGAGTCGGATCAAGAAGTTTACCCTTGGAAAGGGCAATGGTAATCACCTCGCTCATGTCACCTCGCGAACACGAACAATCCTCGCACCCAGGGCCTGAAATTTTTCTTCCAGTCGCTCATACCCGCGATCTAAATGATACACCCGGGACACAATCGTTTCGCCATCAGCCGCTAATCCAGCCAAGACCAAGCCTGCACTGGCGCGTAGATCCGAAGCCATGACGGGTGCGCCGGTAAGCAAGGGCACACCTTTGACCACGGCATGTGGTCCATCAATCTCAATCGACGCCCCCATCCGGTGAAGTTCCGGGACATGCAGAAATCGCCCTTCAAAAATGGTTTCGGAAATCACGCTCACACCTTCTGCCACCGACATCAACGCCATCATTTGGGCTTGGAGATCGGTGGGGAAGCCGGGATAGGGGAGCGTCTTAATTTCCACCGCTTTGAGCGGACCCGACCGGCGGATTCGCACACCCTCATGGCTTTCGGTTAACTCAACACCCATTTCCTGAACTTTTTTCAGGACACCGCCTAAATGATCTGTTTCGCACCCCTTTACCATCACATCCCCGCCGGTAATGGCTCCGGCCATCAAATAGGTGCCGGCTTCAACTCGATCGGGGATCACCCAATGCCCCGCTCCATGAAGTTCCTTCACCCCTTCAATTGTAATGGTGTCCGTTCCCATCCCATGAATTTTGGCACCCCGCTTGGTTAAGAATGCACAGAGGTCCGTGATTTCCGGTTCCCGTGCGACATTATGCAAACTCGTGGTCCCTTGCGCCAGGCAAGCCGCCATGATCAGGTTTTCCGTGCCCGTGACCGTCGGGAAATCCAAGTCAATCCTTGCCCCTTTAAGACGACCGGCTTTCGCATGAATATATCCATGCTCCACTTGAATTTCAGCCCCCATCATCTCCAATCCTTGCAGGTGAAGATTGACCGGTCTGGTACCGATCGCACATCCACCCGGCAGAGAAACCTTGGCTTCTCCAAGCCGGGCGAGTAAAGGGCCTAAGGCTAAAATTGACGCTCGCATCGTTTTGACTAAATCATAGGGTGCTTCAATCGAATGCACCTGAGCCGCATCCAATCTGACTCTGGCGCCTTCCTCTTGAACCCTCACTCCCAACAAAGCCAGTAATTTCCCCATGGTCATCACATCACGAACGTGTGGAACATGGTCAATGACGCATTCCCCGCCCCCTAACAACGTCGCTGCTAAAATTGGCAAGGCGGCATTCTTGGCTCCGCCGATTTCCACCGACCCCTTTAATGGCAATCCACCTGTGATTCGAATTTGATCCACCGACAATATTCCTTGTCTACACAAGACGCCGTTGCACACATACCACTCGCGGAAGGC
>JAUIKP010000056.1 GCA_030430725.1 Nitrospiria bacterium | reverse complement strand
TGTTGAACCTGCTGGAGTTTTGTAAACAGGTTCCAACATGCCATGCAAAATGAGCAGATTAAACGAGCAGATCGTATCCAATTATTGAGACGTTGCGAATGAACATCAGGGATGTATGGCAGTATGCACCATCAAAAGATCTTTCTCGATGGGCCCACCCAAGGAGGACATATGAACAATTTTTACATGCCCGGCAGAACCCGTGCCTGGTATACGCCCGGACAAATATTTACCTGGCTTCAAGAACAGCATTTTCAAGTATTTAGCATTCTGTATGAAGACCATTGGTATGTGGTTGAGGCCCGCGATCCGGACGGCACATGGGTAGAATTGAAGGTCACACCCAAAACCAGAACCATCTTTACGTGGAAATTCCTGGAAGAATCCTGCTGAGATCGTTCGCAGGACGGATGGGGTGCATAGACCTGCTGATGGATGTCGGATATGGATGAGACCATAAGTGGGCCTCCATTCCCTCATTCATCATTGCCCTGCTATCCAGGATTTTCACCTTACACTCAGGAAATTGGGTGTCATGAATAGTCTCACGGGTCTCACTGTTGCAGAAGGTGATTTCGAAGAATCTTCAGTACAAGCCATAGAGAGGTTGAACGTACTGTGAAATCGAAAAACACCTCACTCAGGAAGGTTGACTGGTGAATCTCATTCCGTCCATAAAATTACCACATCCTCATTCACCTTTTAAGATAATTTCCTACACGCCTACACGCCTTCTCCATTTTGCCCCCCTGAAACGCCTCCTGACACAATAAACGCCATCACATCTGCGCTTTCCACTTCCAACGGACGGATTTGCTCTTTGGGAAATATCAGCAAATGGCCTGCAAAGTTATACGCTTGGGGAAAATAGACCGCCACATGGTCCATTAGGCCAAAAGAATGTAAATCGCTTCGTGTCAAAAATCCCACGGCTTTTCCATATCCATTGGGATTCAGCGTCACTAATACCGGTTGATCGAAGCGACGCTTTTCCCCCATAAACGCCGCGATCAGGTCCTTGAGCGAGGTGTATAGAATTTTGACGAAGGGCGCTTTGACCAACACCCGTTCCAACACATCCAACATTTTTTGCACAAACACGGTGGACGCATACCGGCCGGTCAAAGTAATTAGCCCAACCGTGACCAGAAATCCCACACCCGGGATGGGAATATTCAGCCAGCCATCAATGGTTTGAAGCACCAACCAAGCCACATACAACGTCGTCACTACCGGCACCAGGATTAAGAGACCTTCAAAAAAATTCCTGGCCAGATCATTCACATTGATATTGTCCCAAAATTTGGGTCGTTGTAATTCCATATCAGACTACTCCCATAAAAAAGTGAATACCCGCATGCTCAGCAACCAGATCGAGACATTTCGAAACTTCGCATTTTCTTACAAAAAACTTACATTGCCAGATCGTCTGCCAGTAAAAGAATGTACCCCACCTCCTCAACTCACACAAGCGCCAGATGATGGCCGACATGTGGGACTGAGGTGGTTACAGGGGACACGGCAATGCAGTACAATCCCCTCAATATATTCTTAACAGGGAGAGCAGGCATGGCACAAAGCAGTTCAGGAACGACACCAGCAGCAACCGATTCCCAGGAAACAGAAATTCTATTTGTCGTAATTCAACGGGATGGCAAACAAGTCAGTGCCAAATGGGGACTCCATCCGAATCTCAAAGAGGAACTAAAACCCGAAGAGTGGAAAGAGTTGACCGAAGTGATGGGAAAGGTCACCACACTCGTAGGAGGCCGCTTTTCGCAAGTCTTAAACAAGGCTGAAGAAGAATCAGGTGGTACGGCTTGAAAGAAACCGCACGTTGTTTTGACTCCAGATACTAAAGAGCACAATTCCTACGGGCGGCTGCCTTATCAATTTTTCAAGACTCTTCCGGCAGGATCCCCCCATCCAGAATAAAAAGAAGGATCGGGTTCAGCCATGAATCCCTAGACCGGGCATAGACCCTCTGCCATTGGTTCAGAATAACAAGCGGGTTGAAGGCCACGGCAATCACAATTGGCCCATTCCAGATCGAGGAATGGTATCAACATGTTTGCCCTAGAGGTACCCATTTTTCCGAAACCAGGTCACCGCATCCTCAATTGCCTCTTGGGGAGCACTCCGCGGGTAATCCAACTCTCGCAGAGCTTTTGAGCAATCGTAATGTTGCATATGCGCCATCATTTCCACCACAAATGCGGGCAAGAACGGAGGACGGCGAAAAAGTGCACGGGAAACCCGCTCCCCAACTTTTGCCCCCCACCGGGCAAGAGCCCATGGAACCGGAAGGAAAGGAGACCGCACTCCCACCACCTGTGCGATGAGTTCATTCAAGTCCTTTTGTGTCGTATTCCAGTTGCCCACGAGATAGCGTTCCCCTACACGACCGCGCTCTGCCGCCCGGATCATGGCCACGGCTACATCCCGCACATCAATAACATTCACCCGGCCGGGGACATACACCGGCATCCGCTCTTTCGCGACCATGAGAATATGGGTACCGCTTGTCGGGTGCTGATCGTAGGGGCCGAAAAACTCCGTCGGAATCACCACCACCGCGGGAATGCCCTGGTGAACTGATTGCAGGATCTTCTCCTCCATGGCGGCCTTCGCCATGAGATACGGGTTGTTCGTATATCGTGTTGAAAATCGACAGGTTTCATTGGCCGGATAGCCGACCGTTTTGGGAAATCCCACAGTCGTGAGCGTACTGGCGTAAACGAGCCGGTCCACTCCGGCCGCACGGACAGCCTCTAACACGAGTGCCGTTTCTTTCAGAGCCTGCCCTTTGGCTACCTCAACCGGAATCGTCGCAGACGGATAATATCCCGCCGTGTGATAGACCACATCCATGCCCTCACAGCCCAGGCGCAAGGACTCTCCATCATTCAGATCTCCCACGACACGCTCAATATTCAACCCATCAATCGTGAAGAGATTGCTGGTGGATCGATACAACACACGAACCTGGTCTCCACGCCCAAGTAACGCCCGAACTAAATTCGCTCCAAGTTGCCCGGTTCCACCGATGACCAACGATTTCATCTGAAACCTCTCTCAAGTAATCGTGGAGAAAGTCTTCTTTCAGGTAGAACGGATCACCCTCTGTTGGATGAACAGTCGGGCCCCGAACTCATATCCATGTTTGCGTGATATCGGAGAAGAAATGCAGGGAAGCGAATAGTCCTTACTGCCCAAAACCCTGAATGGCGTTCCATGCATCATTGCCAGGTAAACCAAATGAGGCAGGAGAATCTGCGGTTCGAACCAACGAGATAGCCATGGGAATCATATTGGAAAAATCCTGGAAGGTCCCGGTTAAGGTTCTCCCATCATCCGACATCGTGGTTGCAGACTGGCCCATCGTTCCCACCACGGTCCGGTAGAAAATGGATAATTGGTTGCCTTGCAATTGTCCTTCTCCCTCCGCAGTCACCATGGTTCCCAATACATTGGTGGTCACTTCTCTCATGACCACCCGATCTCCCATTTGTTGCAGGACATAGGACACAGTGGGTTCATTGGGATTTTTCCAGACGCCCGTCACATCAACCACAGCGCCTTCCCGGAGGGTCACGTTCAACTCCCGACGTTCGCCGGGAAGAAGCTCCACACTCTTCCAC
Source organism: Nitrospiria bacterium (assembly GCA_030430725.1). Taxonomy (GTDB): domain Bacteria; phylum Nitrospirota; class Nitrospiria; order Nitrospirales; family UBA8639; genus Nitrospira_E. The sequence goes on along the minus strand of JAUIKP010000056.1, from coordinate 7,750 downwards.
CAAGGGCGATAGCCTTTCTTTTTGATCTCCACCTCGTATTCATCCGGAGGTAATTGATTCACGACGACTGACCCCTGTGAGGTGTTTCCGACCAGTTCATCGTCCACAAATACCTCCGCATCCTTGGGAACAGTGGTGACGACCAACGCGGCCAACCTCTTTCCAACAGAATCACCGGCATCCAGTTCCCTCCCAGGTGAAATATTGTTGGGTTCAATCCTGACTTGACGGCTAAACCCCGGCCAATTGTCCACCGTAAATTGAGCAATCTGAGAAGGCTTGGCATTACCAAACTGCCGAATGATTTCCACTATGACACCAATGACTTTCCCCCGGTAGAGCAATGGTCCTCCAGAGTTCCCTTCTTCAACTGCACCAGAAAATTTGAGAATGGGACCGTCAAATCCAGATAGGGTCCCCCGGGTCACCGCCCATGGATTGCCTCCGACCTGTGGAAACCCGATCACCCGTACGTCTTCCCCCCCATGCAATTGACTCTGGGTATCCCACTCTAAAATCTGGACATCATCGGGGAAATCTCCACCCACTTTCAACAGGGCCAACCCTCTGGGATCCCCACCTTCTTTATTAATCACCTCAGCGACCAGCGGTTCTTCCTGATGAGAAAAAAACGTGACGGTGATCGACTGAGGAACTTCAGTTTCTCCCTCTATCACATGTGAGGCGGTCACTATAAACACATGTTTTTTCCCCTGTCCGGCCACAAAGCCGGTTCCAACCTTTTGCCTGTTGCCGAATTGAGCCGTAATTTTAACCACACCCTTTTTCAGCCTGTCGATATCCATATCAGACCATACCGGTGCAGTCGGAAACACTAGGAGAAAAAGAAAGCAGATTAGAAAACGGATGAAAGCCATCGGTTAAACCTATGTCATCATGTGGAAATTTACCGCAATCTTGGCACATCTCTCATGAGAATCCAAGACCACCCAAGAAAACATTCGGCATTACCACAAACTCGTCTAGACTAATATTATGTCTCACCAAAACTGTTCTCTGCCATTCCTCTTCCACGATCTGACCTGCAGGCGTTAACACCATCGATCCCTCAACTACGTCTCCCAACGACATTGAGGATCTTGCATACAAATAATGACAAAATACCAGCCCACCTGCCAATCATCGCACCAGGAAAGGCGAAGAGATGGGCTCCGATATCGAGTAGTCAATGATGTGTCTTTGCTTTTGTGCCTCATCAACTATCCTAAACCCCTCACCGGGTCGCCTCTACAGGAATCCCCATTCCCAGTGATCCCTCTTCGTAGCGGCGTTCCGGTGGAACGTCGTCTTTGCCCCATGTCATCCACCAATCCAAGATAGACGCCCCACCGGGGCGTCTCTACAGGATCACAGGCAAATGAGGTTCAAACCTTATTCATTGTTCTAAAACCCCAATAATTTCCTGACTGGTTCGAATAGCGGGCTGTAGCGGATGTAATCGAAAAGGGTCGGGCGAAGGTCCCTTGGATTGTTAGCGGTGCCCGTTTTGACATGGCCGGCCTTACCCGTCAAGTCCACCACCAATTTATGGCTAATCGGATCTATGCTGATTGAAGTGACATCAAAATGGTCCAGATCGTCCAAAGTTAGATACGCATTCATTCCAATTGACACCGAAGGCGTTCCTTGGGGACTCACATAGTCTACGGTTCCCGCAAATCCCTGTGGCGGTTTGCGTTCACCGGTCCCGGGATCCTGCCAGGAAAAGTCTATGGATTGTATCGGCAGGACTGAACTGGAAATCGGTTTCTTACTGGTGGTGTCTTTTTCTTTCATTACCAGGACCAGAGTCTCATCCTGCCCAAATAGTTCGATCGTACCCGGCCTCTTCTCAAAAATGACGTGATAGGTCAGCTCCTGATCCTGCGGAAAAGGAATGGAAAGTTCCGGCGGCGCTTGCAACCCGATTTGAATGAATTGAACGGCATGGACGCGGGACACCACCACTCGCTGCGGACCCTCCTTCTTTCGAAACACCAAAGTGACCGCATTATCATTGGAAACCTGTATCGTCACGAATGTCTCGCCGGTCAGCACGATACCATCGAGTTGCCCCGCAACGGCTTCCTGATGATCCGTGGGTTCAATGGTGATCTCCGAGGCCATACCGGAGCTGCCCACATCAAATTGCACAGTCCGCCCATTGACGGGAATATCGAGCCAGGCTTTCGGCGGATAACTATCCGACTCCATATCATAATCAGCCGGATCGGCAACCAGCAGTCGGTCCGGACTGACAGCGAGTTTCCCGATATTTTCAACGGTCAGGGTCTCAAAGGTCAGCGTATCCGTCAGTCGTTTATCATCCAAGCCCGACGCGACGTTAAATGTCATCCGGGTGGTTTCCACATGTACCGAAATATCCGGATCGACTCGCACCAGGGAACTACCGATCAGCAGGATGGCAAGAACCCCTCCCACGCCGACCTTGACGCCCACAAGAGCGACCAATTTTCCGAGCAGGGAGGGTTTGGTGGAGGAGGCCTCAGGGAGCTCAATAGGCTTCCCCTCTAATTTGGCACGGATGACAGAAAGGAGAATTTCAAACTCCTTGGATCCGGCCGCGCCTTCCCATCCAAGAAAGCACAAGGCCTGAATACCGGTAAACGCCAATGGGATGGCATTGGCCTCCAACATGACCGGTACGACCTTTTCAGTATTCAGGGCTTCCCGCGCTTCTGCCCGCACCCACCGGGAACCTTTAGCGTGAGCGGTCCATAACACGACGACGCATTTCGCCGAGGCCAATGCATCTTCAATCGTTTTATCCCACTCGCTTCCCACTTGAATCCGGCGGTCCCACCAAACCGAAACCCCTGATTGCTCCAAGGATGCAGCCAATTGTTGGGCCAAGGGTCGATCCTCGCTGGCGTAACTGATGAACACGTCCTTCATGGCCGAAGGGGGACCTCCCTTTACGGGTTCACGATTGGCTGATGATAGAAATGAATCTCTTTGGAGACGGGTTGATTGGAGGAAAGAGAAAACCCGCTGATATCCAGTTTGTAGGGGCCTGGCTCTGCATCTTTGGCGTCCCAATGAATCGTAAAGGGAAGACCGGCACGTTTTCTCCGGAAGAGTTGCCTCTCAACTTCCTTGCCGGAAGCCTTGTGTATCATGGAGGCCAGAAGTCTCACATCTTCTCCGGTTTTGAAGGTAAAGAAATACCCTTCAATTTTCGATGGCGCATCCTTGTGATAGAGCACCGCAGGGGCCACTCGCTCTATGCTGCTCGTCGACTCCGCATCCAGGCGAACCAGTGCCCCCAATTCATAGAGGTCAAGTTTAGGAGTCAGGTGTTGCAAAACGGGATCGGTCGGCCAGACAAAGACATTCTGAAAACCCGTTTCCCAACCCCTGGCAGGTTCCACCTTATCCAACCAATAGTAGGTGCGATAATTGAGTTCACGAACGGTCAGATATACCGCATGCTCATCATCTAAATAAAATTGAAGCCTCACCGCATTCGGAAAGGTTTCAGAAGGAACCCGTTCCTGGTAATCGGCCAAAACCGAAATCAATTCGATATTCAAGCCCGAGACCGGCTTCGGTTTGACGCCTTCCTTCCAACTTCCTAAGTGCTCCTGACTGCGGGATTGATATTGAATTTCCAGTTGAGCCCAGAGTAACGATGGGACCCGGGCGAGAAAAATCAGAATCAGGAATAATCCGAAAACACCCTTTTTCATGCCTGACATCTCCTCCACGTTTGCAGGGAACCCCTTCCGTAAAGGGCATTCGATTGAAAAACCTCAATGAAGATAACGGGGAGTCTATCGCGTAAGGGAAAATGAATCTAGATGGTCTATGGGAACTTCGGACAAGAACTTGAGGGAGATGGACTGGGAACAGAGGGGCCTAGGGCAGGACTTCAGCGGATGTGTATCCTGAACACGTACTTTTCTGCAATGTGTCAAAACCGGAAAGAGGCACGTGACAAATCCCTTCTCTCTTAAACAGGCACACTGGAGGAGTTAAAAGTCGAGAAACGAATCAGCAGGGGGATTTTCTCGAGCTAGTGGTAGAGAGTGTTTAGAAAAACGGTCCTATCAAAAACCATCCTATTGTTGGAATGCCATTTCAGAAAGGTGATGAAAGTGTATCTTCCCGAATGGATTCCACTAACTGCAATTCCAAAATGCGATCGACACCCTCCAGGTTAAGTTCCATAACGATAAATGGTTGTCCCTGGATGGGTTCAATTAATAATGCTCCGTGATCTTGCATTTGGGCGATAACTTCTTTTTTATTATCCTCCATGTCTTGGCCTTGCGAAGGACTCATTTCAAGAGACGAATAAGGCACCTTTACTATCACTCTCACCACACCTTTCTCCTGCACAGTTTTTCGAATTGATTCCATATTAGAATGCACCCCCGGTTTGGCAGGTTCGCTTTGTCCCAAGACAAGATGACTCCACCCAATGAGAACCCACCCCAAAATAAACACTACCTTTATGGTCAACCTACCCATAGCGTCCCCTTTTCCGATTGACCGGTCCATATAGACAACCCTCTTTCATCTTCATGGAGAAACCCAATCCTCTGGTCAACACGATAGGCTTTTAATGTACAATCCGTATACCTCTAACCTATCAAGAAAAGTCAGGGTTAGCAAAAAAGGACAAGTGAGTCATGCTCCTGATGGTTCACTTCAGAGAAGTGGTGAGAACTATCCAAGGCTCTCAGAATGTTTGGCATTCTGACAGCCTTCCCTTATTGGGTCTGTTGAAGAAAGCCGCCAGCGGCGTTCTCGCCATTTTCCCCTGCTCACGTACAAAGCGTACGCTCCGCGCGTAAAAACGGCTGCGGCCTTCCCTTCGACATGATTCAGGGCAGGACTGGACGGACTTTTTTGAGCCGACCCGGAGCCTTTGATGAGTAATCTAATCCTGGGTACACTTACCCTTGAAAATCTTCATTATTCAACACTCCCTTATTCCATCGCCCCCCCCAAAAGGCCTCATATTCTGACCTCGACGGAAACATCCCGCACTATTTCGGAAAGGATGGTATGAACCCTTACTTTTCATTCCTTTGCTAGTTCTTGCGCTTGTTCAGGGTCTATTGGCCAATGAAGAAAAAGGGAGGATTGGCGTGAAGTTTGAATTCCTAGGGAATCTGCCTGCTCCGGGTCCATCAACTCCCCAGTTTCATACATGATTTCCATCGTGGGTTTACCCTTTTGCGTCAAACCCGATAGTGCTTGTCCCAAATTCTTCCCCTCAAGGGAGTCCATGGCTATGGTCATCTGTTCTGGATCCATCACCGCACTTATTTGTCCCCAGACCATTTGGGAAGGCAGCCACGGCATTGTTGCCAAGGCCATACAGAGCGCAGAAAAAAGCCTTCCGGGCATGAGGCCTCGACGAAAGATATCAAGCGCTCCTCTTCCGGCTATTTTGTCTGACTTCCTTCCTCTCATAAACTTTCCTTTCTTCGAAGCGTATTTCCCTTGCGAGTCCTTTCTGCTGACAGGGTAGGGAGTGGTCTCCAACCCCCTACCCTCACCTCAGATCGCATGGTCCCCAAATCCTTCATTCCTAGGTATCGTCGAACGCCCATCATTTCATTGGCCCTTCGATTAAAATCGTAAATCGAGAATCTTTCGATGCGCCATCTTCTGAATAGCAGGCAACATTGGCCACAAAATCTTTTCCAAAAGAGCTCCAATACCGAATTTTACAAGAATGCGTATCGAAGCCATAGGCCGTCACTTGCACATGACCGCCAGATTTCCCATCCCCACCAATTCCTTCACACTTTACGGAATAGTTTCCGGTGTTGGGTCGGGTAATGGTAATACCCTTTCCCGAAGAATTATAGGAATAAGTCGTACTAGGGGTATAGCTAGTCGCTGTGGGATTATTGGCCCATGCGTAACATCGTTTCCCGGATTTATCTTTGGGGGGACCATCGTCCAACTTTGATAAGTCAATTCGCGGCTTGGTGATATTATTCCGAGGATCAGTTATGGGTTTTCCCTCCGTTTCCAATCGAGTTAATACGGCATCCACGGTGGCAGAGGGATTCTTAGACTTCAATACGGCCCACGCTCCCGTTACCTGGGGAGTGGCCATCGAGGTACCACTTTTAAGGCCAAACCCGTTTCCGAATACTGAAGATTCAATACTACTTCCAGGGGCTAACAGCTTGAGAATGGATGCACTATTGGAAAAATTAGATACGGCATCCGCCTTAGTCGTGCTGCCTACACTAATGGCGCTGGAAATACAGGCAGGAAAGGAAATTCCATCCGACTCGAATTCATTGCCAGAAGCAATGACCGTGGCAATGCCTAGCGCTCTGAGTTGATCAATGACGACTTTCCGGGGATCGTCGTCACAAGCCGAGGTACTCTTCCCGCCGCCAATACTCATATTGATCGATGACACCTTTTCTTGATTGGCATTGGCAAGTGTGAGGACATGTTGAAGCCCTTCTAACTGGTCGGATGTATAACTCAGGATACAGGGAGTCGCTCCCCCGCAGATACTAGAACTAGTAAACTTCGAGAAAACGTTGACCGCAATGATGTTGGCATCCTTGGCTACTCCGGAGAAGTTTGTACCTTTACCGGCGGCGATTCCAGCCACGTGGGTCCCATGGTCACATCCTGCAATCCCATTACAAGGTTGGGCAGCCCCTGAGCCAGTCTGAATATCCTGACCGTTCGGACACAGTGGCACAGAGCTGTTGGCGGTCGACGTAGACGAAAAACAAGCCTCCTTCACGACTTTGCCACTTAAAAATGGATGATTAGACACCACACCTGTATCGAGTATGGCCACCGTTTGTCCCTGGCCAGAGAAACCAGCGTTCCACGCCACATCGGCGCCAATGAGCGGACCACTATCTTTCAAAAGCAATCCTTCAATCTTGTCTTCGTATACCGCCGCAACCTGACCGCTTTGGGCCAACTTATCGAGCCCCTTGGCATCGACTTCCACCACCACAAACGGCAAATTTGCTAATGGCTTGGAATAGGATACCTTCACTCCGGCTAACTCTTTTTCCACAAAAGCCGCTTGCGCCATTTCCAAGGATTTTCGTTGGGCCATTTTGGACGACGGATCTAATTTCATTTCAGCTTGATAAGGAACCGACAGTTGAACGATAAATCGCCCCGTTTGGCTCTCTTGAAGTTTTTGTTCCATTTTGGCCTTTAAGTCGGACACCTGGGATTGGCGTTCCATACTCTGCCCAAAGACAGTGGGGGCAGAGAAACTCAGACACACAAAACTTGTTACAGCTAAACCCTTAAGGCCAATTTTTCTTTGCATGTTACATCCCTCCATGGTTACAACTTGCCTCTTAAAAAAATAACAAGCCAACTGCCTGGAAAAACAAAAACCGTTTAGCACTGTATGCGCCAAAGATTAGGATTTACCGAGCTGTTTCCTCCAAAGTTCAATTCTTAGCCATAGGAGAAGTGGCGTTTTCCAAAGGACATGAAACATGGATTCTCCTAGCCATAGTTTCATTCAACTTCAATGGCCTTCTTGACCTAGCGGAAACTACAGGCATCACTCGTCAGTTGTCCTTTTCACTCCAATGCGCATTGGCCTATTGTGCCCATACAACCAAAGGTGCAATCAAAATGCCACATCAAACAATTCGCATTCTGTGGATCTTGTCCTTGCCTGGTTCTTTAGCAATCATTCTTATAAGGACACCCGGTTGAAATCCTCAACTCCTTCCACTCCTGAAAATATAATTTCCTGTTTCAT
>JAUIKP010000055.1 GCA_030430725.1 Nitrospiria bacterium | reverse complement strand
ATCGACAACGCTCACGGATGACCACGCTGGACATGCTCGAAGCCGGGTTTGACCCTCAACTCCACAGGGAAAAAACCGTAGCTTAGCTTAACAGCTATGGGGTTCGGCCCGGCAGCCGAGGTCCTTTTGTTTCGGCAAAAGGACCCAAAACCATGTTGTCCGTGGCATGGCCCTTCGGGTGCCCTGCGCAGTGCACCGGCCCCGGCGGCGGGCAAACTCGCGGAGCCTGTCCTGAGTCTTTTCGAAGGGCTCAAACATTGCCCACCTTTTCTCCGGTGCCGGTTGCACTGCTCGGCAATGTCACCAGGCCAGGGTAGACCATCGGGAGATTGCGGACCAACTCGCCGGGCTCAAACAAGGTCCGCGACATGCGAAGAGCGTCCCTCCCGGAGGCCAGCCGGCAGGCGTCGGAGCAACGGTCGGTCTGGTGATTTGAGCGTCAGCTCGTATGACCGACCTGAAGGTGAGGAGGCGGGGGGGAAAGGCTTCACACAAATAATGTGGAAATTTGCGAGAGATTTTGATTGCCGGTGGTCGGCATTGCGGCCGAGGTTTTGCTTGATGCGTCTCGAATAGCGCGACCTTTGCTTGGCTAAAAAACCACCATCATGGTGAGCGTTTTACTTTTAAGCTGAGCCAGGGGTGGTGTGGGGTGCCAGATGCCGTCTTTAACTCAACTAGCGATCGGTTTGGTATTGCACCCAGAGCTGGTGCTGGCCGAAATGGCCATTATGGTTATTCTAACCGTTCATCCGGGCATAACTTGGCGATCAGCAACCGGGCTTCCGGTATTTCACGGTGGACATCGTCGAGTTGCAGTCCTTCCGCCCCGACGCTTGGGTAGCGTTCCCCGATGTAGAACCCTGACACGCGTTCGCAGACTGGCCGCAATGGGACTACATCCGGCGTAAATACAGACGCTTCATCGAGTAAACTTTGCAGCATGTGCACTTTCTTCAATTTCCACCCATTCCGAAGCAAAAAGGCTTTGAGATACTTCTCCAATGCTTGTTGGAGGAAGAATCCCGCTCCATCCGCATCCCCATCAGCAAGCATGACGTGAATCCGATGCCAGTCCCGACGGGCCACCACCAACCAATCGTCTGCGTAAGAGGAGTCTGATCGATTTACAAATCCACTCCACTTCGAACCATCTCCTCCACGAATTGATCCCCACGGTCCAGGCGGGTGGCCAATTCCTCGGGAGTCAGCACGATCGGCGCAAGGGGCATACCGTGTCCGAGGTCCCTGACTAAGGCCTGCACCGAACCCATTCGTTCGAAAAACCGTTCTTTGGTTGGCGCGATGACGAGCAGATCAATATCGCTATCTTCTGTCTGCTCGCCGCGTGCTACCGAACCATAGACCAGGACCCGCTCCGCGCCATAACTCTCGCGTAATCGGTCTGCAATGGCCTTGAGTGTTGTGGGGCTTGTGAACCCCGTCGTGATTCCCATCGTGGGTCTCCTTTCGTCTACTCCTCCATCACTCTGTCCTCGCAGTTTCATACACTGGGCCCGCACGTATTTGGCATTTCCGACATACGGCATGTGTGAAGCCAAATTCCGTGCGCTGGCTACCCTTGTTCATTCGCCAGCATGCCATTAAAGCCAACACCTGGCAAGCGCCTCCTGGTGTTTCATTCTCTTCCCCGACCAATAAACAAAGTGTTGGCCCAAATCGTGACAGCCTTGTTCCTCTTTTGTTGATTGTTGTGTGGTCTAAGACGAGAATCCTTACTCCGTTGAAATGACATGGAGCGGTGGTCGAAGATGGATGGCCGATTACCAATGAACGACATGGTGGAACGGAAGCAGATGGAAATCGGATGAGCAATGTTAGGCGGTAATAATCAAAGTTTGATGGAAGCCGGGTATCGCCCGGTAGCCGAGGTCATGGCATTCGGGGTTTCGCCCCCGGACGACGAGCCACTTTTGTTTCGGCAAAAGTAGCCAAAACCATGGACGCCCCGTCTGGCCTTGTGGGAGGGAAGGGACGCAGACCTATGGAAGAGCGGACCAACTCGCAGGGCTCAAACAGGTTTCGCTACATGCGAAGAGCGTTCCTCTCTGGGGCCGGCCGGCGTCGATTGAGTACGTGGATCTTGGTCTGAGCCTTGCCGAATGGCTCGGTATGACAAAGGGAGGTAGGAGGGCTGGGGCGCTACTGCTGCTTGGGAATGAGATAGACGTCGAAGCGGTGTTTTTTGGTTTTGATCGAGGCCTGGGGTTTGATCCCGGCGAGATATCCGGCAGAGGCCGGGCGCTTGACGACGACCCGGTTTGTGGCAATCGTGAGCGCGACGTTTAGTAATTCGTCGGCATCGGTATCCTGGCCGACGATATCCTGGACCATTCGCATGTCTTTTTTGACTAAGGCTGATTTGTCTTTGACGGGAAACATGGGATCGACATAGATGACCTCGGGCACAAACGGGATCTGGAACAGCGCCTGACGACTATCGCCACAGGTGAGCGTCAACTTGTTGTTGATGATTGCGCCAATTTTCTCATCGGCTGCGGCGCGACGTACGCCGTCTTCCAGGAGTTTGCCGAGCATTGTCGATCGCTCGATCATATGCACGCGGCAGCCCATGGTGGCCAGGACAAAGGCATCACGCCCCAATCCGGCGGTGGCATCCACAATCGTCGGGCGTTTACCTTTTTTGATGCCGACGGCTTTACTGATGGCCTCGCCACCGGCGTGGCCATATTTTCTCCGGTACGCGGTTTTGCCGGATACAAAGTCAATGACCAACGGCGTCAGATCCGGCGCATCCTGATCGATCAATTGCCATTGGTGATCGTGTAATTGCAGACAATACTTCATCTGTTTATTGATGGATGGTTTTGGAATGGACTGCAGGAGGGAGGATCGGGAGGAGGGGAACTTTCTGACAGAGTCGCGACGTCATCACCCTGATTTACATGTGGATGTCCGGATTCATACTTTGGTGGATGCATCTGGCAACCACAATCCGCTTTTTCCCCATTTTGTAAAAAATTGAGTGGGGGCCACATTCAAAACGGAAATAGTCGGGCAGAATCTCACTGCAATCCCTTCCCAATGCCGGATTATCGGCTACCTGCAACAGGCAATCCCTGAAGGAGAGGAAATATTCATCCGCCACGCTTTGTCCGAATTGCTGGATGGAAAATTCATAGGTTCGTTGGAGGTCCTCCTCTGCCTTTTTTGAGAGGAGGTATTCACTCATGGTCTTTGCAACGTTTTTTTACATCGTTCATTATATCCTCAACCTTTCGGCGGCTTATACCGCTACGCTCTCCTTCGAGAAGTGCGTGTCGCAACACTTCGATCTTTTCCTGATCCCGCCGGATTAGATAGCGGACGTAATCGCTGGCGTTCGCATATTTTCCCGTTTCAATCTGGCCCTGTACCCAGTCTTTCATGGGATCGGGAACCGATACATTCATCGTTGCCATAGATTCCCCTCCGTTTTTCATTTTGGCACAGATGGGCAATCCGTTCCAACCAGAGACCCCACCTTATCCCGAGTGTGAGAAGGAATGTTTGAAGAGTTTTAAGGGTTACCCGGGCCACATTTGCATGATGGACACGGATGATGAGCTTCCCAGGCGGGACGCTCCGGCATTGACCAACGCCACGGCAGTGATCAGGTCGCGGATGCCCCCGGCCGCCTTGACGCCCACCCGTGTTCCTACCATACTTCGCAGAAATCCCACCTCTTCAATGGTGACGTGGTGACCGGCAAATCCGGTCGACGTTTTCACATAGTCGGCTCCGGCCTTCTCCACGAGTTGGCACCCTCGTTGTTGTTGTTCTGCATTTAAGAGCGAAGTTTCGAGAATGACCTTGACCAGGATTTTTGATCGGGAGACGCGACGCGCCACGTTCACCACGCCCTGGATATCGTCCAGGACGGCTCCATGATTGCCCGCTCGAAGCAAGCCGATCTGGATGACCATATCCAATTCATGCGCTCCGGCTTCAATTGCCAGTTTGGCCTCGTAGGCTTTCACATCCGGAAGCGTGTTGCCGTGAGGAAAGCCGATAACCGTGGTAATGCGGACTGGAGATCCCGCCAGACAACGGGTGGCAAACGGAACCCAGAGCGGGGCGACGCAGACCGCCCCGAAGCCGAACGTCACCGCCTCTTCGCAGAGCTGTCGGATCCGGTCTTTGGTGGTGTCCGGTTTTAACGCGGTATGGTCAATAATTTTAGTGAATTCGTCGCGGGTCATTCTGCAGGATCCGATGCGGGTTGCGAGAGGTTAGGGTGTCCCCTCCGAGAATTCGTATGACCTGACCGTGTCGTATCGGTACCTAAATCAGACCACGAACATGCACTAACAGGGCACGGATTACAAGGTCTTGCGGATGTTGTCGTAGCCTTTTTTCAGTTCGTCCAAAACCAGTCCCAACCCGGAGGAGACGGACTCGGTTGTGTGACTGGCTTCCTTTCGGACCGCTTCCATCTTGGTCTTGACGTCTTCCCACCGGGTTTCCAGTTTCGCCCATTCATCGCGGGCATCCGCTTGGGCCAGGTGGAGTTTCACCTGAAGTTCGTCACGCTGCCGTTTCAGATCATCGGCAATTTTTTGAAGCTGTTCGAATGAATGTCCCATGCCTGTCTCCTTTCCTTGATACCCTGTAGAACCGGATGAACAATTTTTTCTAGATTAGCAAGAAACCCGACCGAGAGTGTACTCCGCCACAAGGGAATTCAAGCATCGGTCAACCGGCTTCGGCCGATTCCGTTGGTGGGCAAGACGGCAGGAGCCGTGGCGATTCTCCGGAGTGGGTGAGATGCCGTGGCTTCCGGTCTTTCGATGCGGAAATTTTGTCGGGTCGAGTTGTAGAAGTGTCCAGCAGGCTGGAGAAAAAATTCCGTCAGCGGTGTTCTCGCCACTTGGCCGCGCTCACGTACTTCTCTGTATGCTCTTAGACGAATTTTGCGGTTTGCAACACCCTGCTCGTTAAAAAGGATCTTTTTGTGCCGTCGCCTCCTCCGTCTTCACTTCGTAGGGGACGATATCGCAGGTGCAGCCTTTGAGCTTTCGGTCGACATACATGGTCCAATGTCCGTCCCGGTTGACATCATGCCAGTAGAATAACGGCCATTCTTTGGTTTCGACCACCGAATTCCAATGTTCATTATATTCAGAGATGAGGATTTGACGGGCGGTTTTGTAGTCCACAATGCCGTCTTTGCGGAGGGAATATTCTCGAATGTAGAGGCCGGTGACAATATTGATATCTTCGTCGACCAAGTATGTCTCATCCGGTTCGGGTGGCGGCATTTCCGCGGTGACGATTTCTCCTCCCATGAAAATAAGGGCTAAAACAATGGCGAGTGCGTGAATGGGGATGGTCGTTCGCATGACATCCTCCTTGGCTTAAAGCCCGTAGCACGACTCCACCTGGTTGTGGGTGGACTTTCTTTACTGTGGATTCAAGCAACTGGTATGCCAAAGATGACGTGGATAGCTGGTGGTGATTCAGGAGAGAAAACCTCTTGAGTTGTAAGGATATTGAAGAGTGGTAAGGCCGGTGTGGGGAAAACGCACCCGTCAATTTTTTGTCGATAATTTATCCCTTTCTACACAAGTTACAAATATTTGACACCCCTGGAGGGCTCTCACCAGGCGTAGGCTTCGGGTGCGGGACCTCCTGGTCCGGGGAAGATGGTATCCAATTTTTTCAACACCTCTTTAGAAAGTGTGAGGTCGAAGGTGCGCATGACGCCCTGTAACTGGTCCAACGTTCGTGGACCAATGATGGGTGCCGTGACGGCTGGTTGATGAAGAAGCCATGCCATGGCGATATGCGCCGGGGTTTCGCCTACCTCTCGGCATAGCGTTTCGTAGGCTTCCAACCGCGGTCGGAATTTTTCCACGTTCTTGCGCAGATCCTCATCGGCCCGTCGTCCGCTTGATGCGGGTTCAAGGGCTCCGGCCAGGAGACCGCGCGCGACCGGACTCCAGGGAATTAAACCAATGCCGTATGCCTCGCAGGCCGGAATGACCTCCAGCTCAATCATGCGGTCATTTAAGTTATACAAACTCTGTTCCGCCACCAGTCCCAGGAAATTCCGGTGTCTGGCCATTTCCTGCGCTTGCGCCAGATGCCATCCTGCAAAGTTACTGCTTCCCACGTATAAGATTTTCCCCTCGCGCATGAGTTGTTCCATGGCCTGCCAGATTTCCTCCCATGGCGAATGCCGGTCAACATGGTGCATCTGATAGAGGTCGATATAATCCGTTTGGAGGCGGCGCAAACTGGCTTCACAGGCCCGCTTGATATGGAGTGCGGACAAACGGGATTGGTTGGGCCAGTCTCCCATTCGCCCGAACACTTTGGTGGCCAGGACAACTTTTTCCCGGCGGTGGCCACCTTGCGCAAACCAACGACCGATGATCTGCTCGGTAATGCCTTCCCCCACTTCCCAGCCATACACATTTGCGGTATCGAAAAAATTAATGCCGAGTTCCACTGCGGTATCCATGATTGTGACACTTTCGGCTTCTGTGGTTTCCGGGCCAAAATTCATGGTGCCCAGACACAACCGGCTGACTTTCAACCCGGATCGCCCAAGATGGACATATTTCATTCAGCTCCTCCTCATTCAAAGAACACGGACATCGCGGAAAGGCACTGCCGCACTGTAGCAAGAATGAATAAATCTCTTCCAGAAGAAAGGAACACGAACGGCGGAATGGGTCTGGTGTTGAGCGTCCTGAATCCCCTGGGCCTCGTCCGCTCTGACAGTTTTGAACTGCGTTCCCATTTGGCGTATGATGGCTCCTCCTTCACGATTGTAGTGGGAGGCCCTATCCAAGCCGGAGGTCCACCATGCCCACGTCGATTCAATATAGCATCGATAAAGCCGATCGTATTCGGTTTATCAATGAGGGATGGTTACAGTTTGCCTGCCAAAATGCCGGGGGGCATTTGAATCGCGCCTATGTCATTGGAAAGTCCCTCTGGGATTTTATCGAGGGGGAAAATCTCAGCGAAACCTACGGGCTGATTTTTAAAGCTGTTCGTACCACACATCAGGCCGCACTCTTTAAGTTTCGATGCGATTCCTCCGCGTGCCGGCGGTATTTTCAGCTCACGGTTTCTCCTCTCCAGGAAGATGAACTCATGCTCTCGACACACCTTATTCGTCAGATCTCACGAGATACGGTTCTCTTACTCGATCCCGATGTGCAGAGAGGGGAGCAGGTTCTCTCGACCTGTAGTTGGTGTATCAAAGCCTGCCTTCCTAACGATGAATGGGTAGAGTTGGAGGAGGCGGTTAACCGTCTTGATCTTCTTGGGGGTGGGGTCGTGCCACGCTTGCAGCATGGGCTGTGCCTCGATTGTCAGGTCAAGATCGAGACGGAGTTGAAAAACCTGAAGTGACCAGGTAGAACAGGCCAGGGCCTTCTTCGTCCTGGCGAATGAAAGCCGGGTGCTCGAAAAAA
The DNA here is from genome assembly GCA_030430725.1 of Nitrospiria bacterium. Lineage (GTDB taxonomy): Bacteria > Nitrospirota > Nitrospiria > Nitrospirales > UBA8639 > Nitrospira_E. The sequence goes on along the minus strand of JAUIKP010000055.1, from coordinate 3,959 downwards.
TCAGACATGGTGGTGTATAGTCGTTCAGCATATTCGTGGACAAAAGGACGCAAATCTCTGTGACCGGTTGTTCGTTGGGAGATTTATTTTTGGTCAATTGGAGGGTAGTATGGCCTTAAGAAAGAAGTCGATCCGTCAAGCATCCAACAAACGCACTCCTTCTGCCAAGCAAAAGCAGACGTCTTCTCGCAAAAAAGGACCAGCCTCCTCTAAGAAAGGCACCGCCACTCGAAAAAAGGGGACCGCCTCCAGGAAACCCACGCGGCCTCAACGCGCGGGTGCTTCCCGTGCACCGGGAGGCATGGCTAAAACGATTGAGTCTCTCACTGAACGTCTCGATATTATGCTCCCTGAAGTGATGTTCCGGATTGCTGCCATTGAGCATCTCTTAGTGAAAAATCAACTGTGCCTGTATGAGGAACTCACCAATGCGCGACAATTTATTCAAGAACAGGAGCGTACGTAATCAGGATGTTCAGGTCGGAGACCAGGATGGCATGGGTATGAGCGGCATGGACGATATTCACCCCTTGACGATAAAGGGAAGAGTATGAGCGTTGATTCCAAGGAAACCATTGGGCAATTTATGCAGCGTGATCTTGAAGGCGTGCGCGAAGACACTTCTGCGGTGAATGCCGCCAGTCTCATGGCGGCACGCCGGATTGGGAGTCTCGTGGTCTATCCGGCCGGGCAGGAATCTCACCCTTCACAAATTATCGGGCTTATTTCAGAGACCGATCTCCTTCGCCAAGTGATGGCCAAAGACCTGACCGCGGCCGGAACGCACGTGGGACAGATTATAGCAAACCCGTTACTCTCAATTCCCTCCGATCGTACGATGCTGGATGCCAGCCATTTCATGGAGAAGCATGGCATTCGACACCTTTGTGTGACAGAAGGGGAGAAGATTGTTGGAATGATTTCCGTTCGCGACCTCGTGAGGCATTTTGTGTACGCGGAGAAAGGGCCGATCAGAGACCTTGATGATGTGTACCGGCCTCTCAGTGTGCTGATGCGGCGGGATATTGAAACCATCGATCGGGAAGCCACTCTCATCACCGTCGCCAAGCGTATGACCGATAAGCGGATTGGCGCTCTCATGGTCACGCAGGCCGGGGAAATGGTGGGGATTGTCACGGAGCGTGATCTGATCCACAAAGGTATGGCCCGGAACCTGGATCTGGCTCAGACCAGGGTGTCTTCGGTCATGACGCACACGCTGATCGATATTGATATCAACCGGACGGTGCATGATGCCAGCGATCTCATGGCCGAAAAAAATATCCGGCATCTGCCCATTACGGAAAATCATGCGATCGTGGGTATTTTGTCTGTAAGGGATCTGATGCGAATGATTTCCGTCAGGGATCGCCCCCGCTATCTCAATCAGCAATCATAAGGCTTCTCACTCATGGCCGGATTGATTTTTTCACATTAAGGAGTGCACCCATGGGAGCAACCAGAGGTTACGCCGCGTTGCATGCCGGGGCGTTACTCGAACCGTTCAGCTTTGACCGGCGACCGGTCGGATCGAATGACGTCCTGATCAAGATCGAGTATTGCGGAATCTGCCACTCGGACATTCATCAGGTGCGAGACGAATGGGGTGGATCCATTTTTCCTATGGTCCCAGGGCATGAGGTCGTCGGGACGGTGATCAAGGTGGGGGCCGATGTGAGGAAAGTGGCTGAAGGGGAAACGGTCGGGGTCGGATGTTTTGTGGATGCATGCCGCACCTGTTCATCTTGTATCAAAGGTTTAGAGCAATATTGTGAAGCGGGCATGATCATGACCTATAACGGTCTCGACAAAGATGGTCAGCCCAACTATGGGGGGTACTCCAGCGACATCGTGGTGCATGAATCGTATGTGCTCAAGATTCCTTCTTCTCTTTCGCCGGCAGGTGCCGCCCCGCTGTTGTGTGCCGGAATTACCACGTACTCTCCTTTGCGCCAGTGGGGTGTGGGGAAAGGCCATAGGCTTGGTGTGGTCGGACTTGGCGGGCTTGGTCACATGGCTGTCAAATTTGGGAAGGCCTTTGGGGCAGAGGTCACCGTCTTTAGCCGAACGGACCATAAGCGGGCGGAAGCGAAGCGTCTTGGGGCGGCAGAGTTTGCGGCGACATCCCAGGAAGGGACCTTTTCGCGTTTGGCCCGTCAGTTTGATTTCGTGATTGATACGGTTTCTGATACCCATGATTTCAATGCCTATCTGGAGTTGCTTAAAACCGATGGAACGTACATTCTTGTCGGTGCGCCGAGCGAACCCCTTTCCGTTGAGGCGTTTTCGCTGATTATGCGGCGGCGGCGTCTGGTGGGTTCCCTGATTGGCGGGATTCGTGAGACGCAGGAAATGCTGAATTTTTGCGGGGAACATAGGATTACGTCCGATGTGGAGGTCATTTCCATGAAACAGATTAATGACGCCTATGAACGGGTCATTCGGGGGGACGTTCGTTTTCGTTTTGTCATTGATCTGGCCTCGTTAACCGAAACGCCCACATAACGAGAGGGTTTCCAGGAGGCGTTATGGGTTCCCCCCCGCGCCCTCACTAAGGAGCTCTTTGGCTAGCCGAGCCGGTTGCGAGAAGAGGAGGATTTGTCAATTCCCATGCCCCTTGTGGGCAACTTTGGATTGGGAGCGAATGACCAGCCTTTGTTCTTAAAATTCCTCCTTTGACAAAAAAGGGGGTTGCGGTTCCATTAATCTCTGGTACTCTTGCTCAAAAGGGAGGAGATTGCCATGATGGGAATAGTGGTGCATCTCGTTATCCTTCTGGTGCTTGTTTTTCCAACGGACAGTTCGGCCCGCCGTGCCTCTTTTACTCCTGAACAAAGAGCACAACTTTCCCGCATTCAAATTATCCGGGTTTCCGCCCTGGCCTTGACTGAAAAGGGTTTCGTGTCGCCTGAGCGTATCCTCCGGGTGGTACAGCGGCGATTCGAGGAGCTGGGATTTCAGGTGGTTACGGATGGCACTCAACCACATGATGTGGAATTCCACGTGATTTGTGAAGAGCGTAAACACGAACAACGTGTCGCTCGCTATGGCGGAGATAATGAGTTGGCCCATACGCCTGACCGACTCTGGCATGGTCCGGCCTGTCAGTTATCCTATCTCCTGGATGGGAAGGACCTGAGTTGGCACAAAGAAGTACACCCCTCAATGGACCAGTATTCCCCGATTCTGCGAGAGGCACAGGCCACCGACTCCGGAGCTGCTGTTTTTGAGCAACTCACCCTGGAACTTGAACAATTTGATTTTCCGGTTATGCTCCTTAGTGAATGGGGGCAAACGCACCGACTCGTGTCTGTGCTGACCAACCCCGAGACTTCCCAAACCCGTCATTTAATTATTCTTGATTTGCTCCGTCAGTTTCCGGACCCGGAAGCCCTTCCGTATCTCCTGAGGGAGGTTGAACAGGGAAAGGCTCCGGAGCAAGCGATTGCTGCCATTTCCGGTCTTGGTCTCCCGGTGGTTCCGCACTTGCAACACCTGTTCGAATCTCAGGACAGAGTGGTCTCGATTCGAGCGGCGGCAGCCAAGGGATTGGGACGAATTTTGCGAGCCGAAGGGGATCTGGAGGTGATGAGGATTCTGCTGGATTATCTGAACAACGCGACGTCAAAAATTCGGTCTTCTTCTGATATTGAATTCCCTGTGCTCACGGAAGTGGTGTGGGGGGTTGGGTCCATTCACCATAGACCAACGGTCGCAATTATTAGCAATCTCCAGGATCGACTGTGGCTGATCTACGATAACTCCCCGGAGATGAAGAAACTACGGGATGTGGTAAGCGTCGTCCACAAATATCAGGATTTTAATCAATTGTGAAAAGTGGAGATGAGTGGAACGACGTGACAGTCGGGATTGGATGAAGAAGGAAGGCACACTCAGAAACGGTTGCCTCACTCTCAAGTCCCACCTGTTTGCCCTTCACCATTGCATGGCGGAGCAAA